>JBDTAA010000206.1:0-5622 GCA_039924805.1 Cryobacterium sp. | reverse complement strand
AGGCGGGTGTCCGCCTTGTAGTGGTAACCCCACACCTGTTCCAACAGCATTTCCCGGGTGAAGACCTGCTGCGGCTTCGACGCGAGGGCGAGGAGCAGATCGAATTCGAGCGGCGTGAGGTTGATCTGCTGATCGCCGCGCCTGACCTCGTGCCCCGCGGCGTCCACGGTGAGGTCACCGATCTGCAGGTCACCGGATACCCCAATCGGCGTGGGACGGAGGCGCGTATTGATGCGCGCCACCAGCTCCTTCGGGTTGAAGGGCTTGACCATGTAGTCGTCGGCTCCCGACTCGAGCCCCTTGACGACATCCATGGTGTCGGACTTCGCAGTCAGCATGATGACGGGGGTGCCGGACTCGGCGCGGATGAGGCGGCATACCTCGATCCCGTCGAGGCCGGGCAGCATCAGGTCAAGCAGCACGAGGTCGGGCTTGTCTGCGCGGAACGCGTCGAGGGCCAGCGCGCCGTCCGCGCAGAAGGAAGGCTCGAAACCCTCACCGTGCAGCACAATGCCGATCATCTCGGCCAGCGCGGTGTCGTCATCGACGACCAGAATGCGTGGGTTCATACGTCCGATCCGGCTTAGCCCACCGGCACGGGCCGGCGGTGAGTCGTACAATCTCTGGCACAAGCGTAGCGGAGGGCGCGGCAGGTGAGCTTGTCGTCGCATATTCGGCACGCTATATGCCAGCATTGGGGGGTGACGGACCCGCAGAACTGGCTCCCCCCGACGAACGCCCAACGCCCCGACCCGCGCTACGGCGCATACGGACCGGCCGGTGGAGCGCCCTCGGCGCCCGGTGGCGGACAGTATCCCGGATGGGCCCCGCCGCCCAAGCCCGGCCTGATTCCCCTGCGACCTCTTGGTTTCGGCACGCTCCTCTGGGCGCCGTTCCAGGTACTTCGGCGCAATCCGAAGGCGACGTTCGGCAGCGCGCTGATCGTGCAGTCCGTCGTCACCCTGATCACCCTTGTCGTCGTCGGCGGGGTCTCGTTCTTCGCGCTGGCCCGAATTGACAGCGCACCCCTGGACGAGCGCGACGCCGTCGAGGCGGGTTCGATCCTGGCGATCGTGCTGTCGGCGATCGTGCCTGTCGCCCTGTCGGTCGTCGCGTCCGCGCTGTTGCAGGGCATCATCGTCGTCGAGGTCGCCAGGGCCACCCTCGGTGAGAAGCTCCGACTGGGTCAGCTCTGGAGGGCGGCCGGCCGCCGCCTCTGGCCTCTCGTGCTCTGGGCGTTCCTGATCAGCGCCGTCATTCTGCTCGGCGTCGCCGGTGTCGTCGGCGGAACGGTGCTGTTCATCGCGCTGGGCGGCGCATGGGCCGGCCTGGGCGTTGCCTTCGGTATCCTCGGCGGTCTGGCCATCATCGCCCTGGCTGCCTGGCTGGGCACGCGGACGTCCCTCGTCCCGAGCCTGATCGTGCTCGAACGGCTCGGGATCGGCCGTGCGGTGCTCCGGTCCTGGTCGCTGACGACCGGGTATTTCTGGCGAACCCTCGGCATCCAGCTGCTCGTCGCCCTCATCGTCAACACCGCGGCGCAGGTGGTGACCACGCCGCTGGGAATGCTGTTCGGCGTGGCCGTGTCCCTGGTCGACCCGAACGCTGCGTTCGAGGCCTGGATCCCGTCGGTCATCCTGTACGTGCTCATTATCTTCTTCGCGCTCGTACTCGGCGCAGTGGCCGCGGTCATCCAATCCGCCACGACTGCCCTCATCTACATCGACCTGCGAATGCGCAAAGAGGGACTCGATCTCGAACTGGCGCACTTCGTGGAGTCCGTGCAGGACGAGAACGCGACCGATCCATACCTCGTGGCCGCCGGTCGGGAGCAGGGAGCGCCCTCGGCATGATCCCGGTTGATCCCGACGCGCCCGAAGCCAGGCGGTGGCTTCTCGAGGAGCTGTCGAAGGCACCATACCAGGCGGCCAGGCCGACCTGGTTCGACCGGCTGTCCAAGGGGTTTCTCGACTGGATCACGTCTCTCACCGGCCCCTCCGACGACGTCCTCGCTGGCTGGGTTCCGGTGATCCTGACCGTCGTGATCGCGGCGGTGCTGGTGGCCGCGTACGTCATCTTCGGCCCGCCCCGGCTGCGTCGGGCGAGCCGCGGCCCCGCCGAGCTCTTCGGGGTCGACGACAGGCGTGACTCGGCGGACATGCGCCGCGCCGCGGGGGCCGCCGCGGAGGCCGGCGACTGGACCCTGGCCGGCCAGGAGATGTTCCGGGCACTGGCTCGCGGTCTGATCGAACGATCCGTGCTGTTGATCACACCCGGCACCACCGCGCACGCCTTCGCCGAGCGTGCGGCAGCCGCCTTCCCGGGGCGTGCGACCGGCCTGGCCGACGCCGCCGAATCCTTCGACCGGATGCGCTACCTGGGCGCCCAGGGGACCGAGCGCGACTACCTGATGATTATGACCCTCGACGGCGAGCTGCGTTCGGCACGGCCGCACCGCCTCGAGTCCCCGGCGCCGACACCGACGCCGACGCCGACGGGCGGACCATGACGGTCACCGCCGAGCGGCCGCCCGGCACGCCTGCCAATGCGACGTCATCGACCCCCACCCTCCGCGCCACCGGTAGACGGTGGCTGTTCTGGATCGTCGCCGCCGCGGCCGCCCTCCTCGTCTCGATCGCCGCGGCCCTGATCGCCGGCGGCTCGTCGGCCGGCGGGGCAACGCTCGCGGCGGACAATCCCGGCGAAGTGGGCGGACGCGCCGTCGTCGAGGTTCTCCGCGACCGCGGCGTCACCGTCACCGTGGCCGACACCCTCGCCGAGGCACGCACCGCGGTCGCCGGCGCGACGGACCCCACACTCTTGTTCTTCGACCCCGAGGACTACCTGGGTGTCACGCAGTTGACCGCCATGGCCGGCCTCGCCCCACGCACCGTCGTTGTGGAGCCTCACTTCCGTGCCCTGCAGGCGCTGGCGCCGGAGGTCGGGTTCGGCGGGGTGTCCCCCGCGCCGTCGCTGGCCGCGCGCTGCGACCTTCCCGCTGCCGTCAAGGCGGGGGCGATGTCGCCCGGCGGCCCCACTCTCACCCTCCTCGCACTCGACGCGCCGGGCGCGGCGGAGCTCACCGGCTGCTTCCCGAGCGATGAAGACACGTTCTCCGTGGTGCAACGCGTCGAGAACGGCCAGACACTGACCCTCGTCGCCGACACGGCCGTGACGAGCAACGGATCGATCGGCTCCTTCGGGAATGCGGCGCTGGCGCTCAACCTTCTCGGGCAGTCGGACACGCTCGTCTGGTACCTGCCGACTCTCGCCGATGTCGCGGCGACCGGACCGCCGTCGCTCGGCGACCTGACGCCGGGCTGGGTGACCCCGACCCTGGTGCTCCTCGTGCTCGTCGCCCTGGCCGCGTTCATCTGGCGCGGCCGCCGCTTCGGACCGCTCGTGGCCGAGAACCTTCCCGTGACCGTGCGGGCCAGCGAAACCATGGAGGGGCGGGCCCGGCTGTACGCGCGCGGCGACGCCCGGCTGCACGCGCTCGACGCGCTGCGAATCGGCACGATCGCACGGCTTGCCACGCGGCTCGGCCTGCCAGGAACGGCCGGCGTCGACGAGGTTGTCCTGGCCGTCGCGGCCATCACAACCCGGGCATCGGCAGATGTCAGCTCCGTCCTCGTTGGCGCCGTGCCGACGAACGACCGCGATCTCGTCGCGCTCTCCGACCAGCTCCAGGATCTCGAACGCGCGGCAATCAGCGCGTCCACGCCCCAGCCACACGGAAGAATGGACCCATGACCACTCCCGCCCCGGCCATCGACACGTTGCGCCAGTCCCTCGCCGATGTCCGCACCGAAGTCGGCAAGGCCGTCGTCGGCCAGGACGGCGCCGTCACCGGTCTGATCATCGCGCTGCTCGCCAGGGGGCACGTGCTCCTCGAGGGAGTACCCGGTGTGGCCAAGACGCTCCTCGTGCGCGCGCTCAGCCACGCGCTGACCCTCGATACCAAGCGGGTGCAGTTCACGCCCGACCTGATGCCCGGTGACGTCACCGGCTCCCTCGTCTATGACACCGCGGAGGGCGAATTCGAGTTCCGCCGGGGCCCGGCGTTCACGAACATCCTCCTGGCCGACGAGATCAACCGCACGCCACCGAAGACCCAGTCCGCCCTGCTCGAGGCGATGGAGGAGCGGCAGGTCAGCGTCGACGGCGTCTCTCTCGCGCTCCCCGAGCCGTTCATCGTCGCGGCGACCATGAACCCGATCGAATACGAGGGCACATACACGCTGCCAGAGGCGCAGCTCGACCGGTTCCTCCTGAAGCTCGTGCTCGACATCCCCGAGCGCGACGCCGAGTTCGAGGTGCTGCGTCGCCACGCCACCGGGTTCAACCCGCGCGACCTGGCCGGCGCGGGGGTCACGGCCGTGCTCGGCCCCGCGGAGCTGGCGGCGGCGCAGGCCTCTGTGGCCGCCGTCGGATCCAGCCCGGACGTGCTCGCCTACATGGTCGACCTCGCCCGTGCCACTCGCAGCAGCCCCTCGGTGCGGCTCGGCGTGAGCCCCCGCGGAACCACAGCCCTCCTCGCCTCGGCGAAGGCGTGGGCGTGGCTGGGCGGCTACGACGCGATCACCCCCGACCACGTGCAGGCCATGGTGTTGCCGGTGTGGCGCCACCGGATCCAGCTGCGGCCGGAGGCCGAGCTCGAGGGCGTGTCGGTCGACGCAATCCTGCGCGGAATCGTGCAGCAGATCCAGGTTCCGATCTAGGCCCTCCGATGGCAATCACCGGACGGTTCGTCGCACTCTGCGCCCTGGGCGTCGTGCCGATCGTGCTGCTCGGGCGGTCGGTTCCCGCGGCTTTCGGCGTGCTCGCCCTGTGGGTGGTTGCCGTGCTCTTCCTCGGCATCGTCGATCTCCTCCTCGCTGCCTCGCCGCGGAGGATCGCCCTCGAACGCGACCTGCCCGGCCGGGTGCGGCTCGGTGAGACCGTCGAGAGCCGGCTCTACCTGACAAACACCGGGACCCGGATGCTGCGCGGCGTCGCGCGGGACGCCTGGCAGCCGTCCGCGGGGGCCGGCAACAACCGAACGGCACTGGCAATCCCGCCCGGCGAACGCCGTCTCGTCCCCCTCCTCCTGACCCCGTTTCGCCGCGGTGAACGACGCGCACTGCACGTGACGGTTCGGTCGTTCGGACCGCTCCGGCTCTGGGCCAGGCAGGCGACCTTGGACGCGCCCGGCCGCATCCGGGTACTACCGCCGTTCACGGCCCGCAAGCACATGGCTTCGCGGCTGACCCGCCTCAAGGAACTCGACGGCCGCACCAGCCTGCTCGTCCGCGGCCAGGGCACGGAGTTCGATTCCCTCCGCGAATATGTGCGCGGCGACGACGTGCGATCCATCGACTGGCGCGCAACCGCCCGCCGCTCCGACGTGATGGTGCGCACCTGGCGCCCCGAGCGTGACCGCCGGGTGGTCATCGTCATCGACACCGGACGCACCTCGGCGGCCCGCGTCGATTCCGAGCCGCGCCTCGACACGGCCTTCGAGGCGGCGCTCCTGCTGGCCGCGCTCGCTTCCCGGGCCGGCGACCGCGTGGACCTCATCGCCTGGGATCGGCGCATCCGGGGTCGGGTTCACGGGGCGCAGGGCGCCGAGCTGCTCGCCAG
>JBDTAA010000205.1:0-8268 GCA_039924805.1 Cryobacterium sp. | reverse complement strand
GCACCCACCTGGTGCTCGACACGGCGAGCCCGGAGCTGCCCCTGTACCAGGTGCCGCTCACGGAACGCGTCTCGCCGCTGGCGGGCGGCGAGCAGGCGATCGTCGGCATCGGCGCCGGAGATTTGTTCGTCTACGACGCCCCGCACGACCCGGCGTATGCGCGCGCGCTGCTTGATTTCATCCTCGGGCGAGGCGTGTCCCCCGCGGCCGGGGACGTCGACGCCTCCGCCCGCGGCCAGACGCTTCCGGCCGGCGCGGCGAATTCGGCGACCGGGTCGGTCGCGGCGAGTCGGGTGCTCAGTGGCGAGCAGTCCAACACCTCCATCATCTTCGACACCGTCGATGCCACGGGGAGCGCGGCACGTCCCGTGATCTGCAAGGTCTTTCGAGCCGTGCATCACGGCAAGAATCCGGATGTCGCGGTGCAGGCGGCGCTCGCCCAGGCCGGTTCTCGGTTCGTACCGACCCCGCTCGGCTGCGTTGTTGGCGAATGGGACGACCCGGGGCGAGCAGTCGGAAGAGCGACGGGTCATCTCGCGTTCGCCCAGGAGTTCCTGCCGGGCGCCCCTGACGCGTGGAGAGTTGCGCTGCTCGCCGCCGAATCGGGGACGGATTTCAGTGCAGAGGCCCGCGCTCTGGGGGAAGCGACGGCATCCGTGCACGCCGACCTCGCAACCGCGATGCCCACCCGAGAGGCCACGGAGGAGTTCACCGCGTCGGTCTACCAGGGCATGCGCGACCGGCTGCACGCCGCCGTGGCGGAGGTGCCGGACCTCGCGGCATACGCCCCGGCGATCGACGTGGTCTTCGGTCGTGTGAAATCGGCGTCCTGGCCAGCGCTGCAGCGCATCCACGGCGACTACCACCTCGGTCAGGTACTTCACGCGCCGGGTCGAGGATGGATTCTTCTCGACTTCGAGGGTGAGCCCCTGCGCGCGATGCACGAACGCGAGCAGCCGGATGTCACCCTCAGGGACCTGGCGGGCATGCTCCGCTCGTTCGCCTATGCCGCGGGCACCGTCCAGATGGAACATCCGGAGCGTGACCCGGCGGCGGCCGGACACTGGGCCTCGGCCTGCCGGAGAGCGTTCCTCGAGGGATACGCCGACGTCGCGGGGAAGGACCCCCGGGGCCAGGGTGAGCTTCTCGATGCCTTCGAACTCGACAAGGCCGTCTACGAGACCGTGTATGAGACGCGCAACCGGCCAGGCTGGCTCCCCATCCCGCTCTCCGCGATCGGGAGTCTCGTCACCGCGCACGTCAACAAGGCCAGCGACTGACGGTTCCTCGAGGGCATCGGGATCACCTTCCTCTGGGGCCGGAACTGGCATGCCTCCTGGTGGGAGTGGCAGCGGCTCATGCTGGCCGCCTTTGTCGCGTCAACACCGGGGTCGCATCCGTCGGCGTGGTCGGAGCCGTCGGCGTGGTCGGAGCCGTCGGCGGCCGACCCCGAATGAGACCCGTGCTGAAACCCCGAACACGACCGGGTGTATTCTCACGGTCGACCATCATCCGCGCACCGCGGTCCTTCAGGGCCTCGTGACATCAGGAGGCCACCGTGACCGTACTCGTGGGGTACTCGAGCAAGTACGGCGCCACCGAGGGCATTGCGGAGAGAATCGCCGCCACGCTGCGAAAGGCGGGCCTCGAGGCGGACGCACGGCGCGTCGCATCCGTGAAGGACCCCTCCGTCTACGACGCGTTCGTGATCGGCGCGTCTGCCTACATGGGATCGTGGCGCAAGGACGCGACCCGGTTTGTACGGCGACACCGCGACCTGCTCGCCGCCCGCCCGGTGTGGCTTTTCAGCAGCGGCCCGCTCGGCACCGCGAGCAAGGATGCCGATGGCCGCGACAGGCTTGTGGTTGCGCAACCGAAGCAGTTTCGGGAACTCGCGGAGATCACCGGGCCGCGCGCCGTGCACGTGTTCTTCGGGGCGATGGACCCGTCCAGGCTGAGGGGGCGGGATCGCTTGGTCATAGGAATTCCCTCGGTGGAGGACATTTTGCCGGCCGGTGATTTCCGGGACTGGCCGGCCATCGACGCCTGGGCGGAGGGCATCGCCCACGACCTGTCGTCGACGACAGGGTCGTTCCCGGCTTGAGCCTCGGCATGGATCCCGCATCCCCCATCGCCCCCATGTTGGCGAAGGCGGTGGGCGCCGTGCCGGAGCCGGGCAGCGTGCCCGGCGGGCTCGGCTACGAACCGAAGTGGGACGGCTTCCGCGGCATCGTCTACTTCGACGGGGAGACCTGCCAAATCGGCAGCCGCGGGTCGAAGCTGCTCACGCGCTACTTCCCCGAACTCACCGAGGCCTTCAGTCGGCTGCTGCCCGGGCCGTGCGTGCTCGACGGAGAGATCGTCGTTCGCACCGGGGAGCCCGGCCGCGAACGGCTCGACTGGGAGGCGCTCTCGCAGCGCATCCACCCGGCGGCCAGCCGCATCCGCATGCTCTCAGAGAAGACCCCGGCCTCGTTCGTAGCCTTCGATCTGCTGGCCCAGGGCGATGAGAGCTACCTCGACGTCCCGTTCGGGCAGCGTCGGGCCGCGCTCGAGCATCTGGCCGGGCGGCTGGACCGTCCGATCCACCTGACCCAGGTCACGACCGACGTGCACCTTGCCCGGCGCTGGCTCGTCGAGTTCGAGGGTGCGGGGCTCGACGGAGTCGTCGCAAAGCCGCTCGCGGCCGCCTACTCCCCAGGCAAGCGCGTCATGCTGAAGACCAAGCACCAGCGCACGGCGGATGTCGTCGTTCTCGGCTATCGCCTCCACGCCAGCGGCGCCGGGGTCGGCTCCTTGCTCCTGGGCCTCCACGACAGCGCCGGCATCCTGCGCAATGTGGGCGGGGCATCCGCCTTCACCGATGTCCGCCGCCTGGAACTCGTCGACGAACTCGCACCCTTCGTGCTCAGGGACGCGGCCGGCAACGCCCTGCACGGCGAGACGCCGCGCAACCGGTTCTCCTCGGGCAAGGACACCTCGTATGTTCGTCTCCGGCCCACGCGGGTGGTCGAGGTGCGCTACGACCAGATGGAGGGGGCGAGGTTCCGTCACACTGCCCAGTTCTTCCGCTGGCGCACCGACCGGGAGGCCGGCTCGTGCACCTTCGAGCAACTCGAGCACCCCGTCGCATACGACCTGAGTCGGGTGCTGCTCTAGTCCCGTGCGCTCAACTCCCGGGCGTTCAACGTGCGACCGGACGGGCCAGGAAATCCTCGTGCTGTATCACCGGCGACGCCGACGGTGAGGGCTTGGCGAAGAGGTGGCCCTGTCCGAAACGGCAGCCCATATTCTGCAAAAGCTCCAGCTGGCCGCTCGTTTCAATGCCCTCGGCGACGACGTCGAGCTTCAACGACTCCCCGAGCCGGAGGACGCCCTGCACGATCGCCCGATCGTGGTCGGAGTGCTCGATGTCCCGCACGAACGTCATGTCAATTTTCAGCAGGTCGACCGTGAAGGCTCGCAGGTGGGCGAACGACGAAAAGCCGGTGCCGAAATCGTCGATGGCCAGGCGCACCCCGAGGTCGCGAAGTTCCTGGAAGGTCCTGGCCGCGGAGCCGATCGCTTCCATCACAGCGCTCTCGGTGAGCTCGAGCCAGAGCTGGTCCGGAGCCAGGCCGGAGCTGCTGAGCGCTCGTCTGACCACCGAACCGAAATCGTCCCGAACGAACTGGAGCGGAGACACATTGACGCTGACCGCCATGTGTCCTTCCAGCCGAGCCTGCGCGAGGCAGGCCTGGCCCAGGACGGTGGTTCCGATCTGTTTGATCAGGCCCACGTCTTCGGCGATGGAGATGAAATCACCCGGCAGCACGAGACCTCGTTCGGGCCGTCGCCACCGAGCGAGCGCTTCGGTCGCAACGACCCGTCGTTCCTGAATGTCCACGATCGGCTGGTACCAGGTCTCGATCTGGCCCAGGTCAACGGCATCGCGCAGGGCGATCTCGGTGTCCAGCCGCCGGTGGATTCGACCGCGTAGATCGTCGTCGAAGACTTCGTAGCGCGCGCGACCCCGGTCCTTGGCGAGGTACATCGCCTGGTCGGCATCCTGAAGTAGCGACTCGGGATCCTCGTGACCGACCCCGTAGGCGATGCCGATGCTCGCGTCGACGGATGCGATGTGTTCGCCGAAGGGGATCGGCAGCGCGACGGCCTGTTGGATGGCCGCCGCGAGCTGGGCCACATCTTGGCTGGAAGCCACGTTGGGGCATACGACGACGAATTCGTCACCGCCGATGCGGGCCACGGTGTCGGTCGCGCGTGCTCCCTGACGCAGTCTCGCGGCAACCTCGGTCAGGACAGCGTCGCCTGCGGCGTGCCCGAGGCTGTCGTTGACCACCTTGAACCGGTCGAGATCGATAAACAACACGGCGACTCCACGCCCGTGGCGGGACGCCTGCGCCAGCGCCTGCGCGAGCCGGTCCAGCAGGAGCAGCCGGTTGGGCAGGTTCGTCAGCGGGTCGTGGAAGGCCAGGTGTTCCACGCGCGCCTCGGCCAGCCTGCGGGCCGTGATGTCCTCCAGTTGGTACAGGGTGCCTCCCACGTGTTCACCGTCGTGGATTTCGGCGATGCTGACCTTGACCCAGATCTCGTCGGCGCCGACGCGACGCATCCGACGGTCCACGCGTTGCCTGGAGGTCGCGAAGCCACCGGCCGGCAATTCGGTACCGGGGGTTTCGACCGGCGCAAAAATCTCCTCGATGGGCGCTCCGACCACACCGGTCGAGCGGCCCGTCAGCTCGAAGAGGCGCCGGTTGCCTTCGAGTACCAGGCCGTCCAGCGAGACGATCGCGGTCCCCAGCGGCGACCACGCGAACGCTGCCTCGAAGCGCGCCCGGGCGGCCGAGGCCGCCTCTTCCGCGGCGCGCAGGGCCGTCACATCCGTGATGCTGGCCAGGTGCCCACTCACGACTCCCTCATCGTGCGTCGGCGTCGTGGAGAACTGCACCCACTTGACCTGCCCCTCGGGGGTGCGGAAACGGACCGTGCCTTCGTAGGCCGTACCGGCGGAGACGTTTTCTCCCCACTCTGCTGTCACCCGGCCAGCGTCGTCGGGGTGCAGCGCCGTGATCCACCCGTCGTTCACGGACTCAGCGAGCGTCAGTCCGCTCAGGCTGAGCCACTGGTCGTTAACGGTCAGAAGCCGCCCAGCGGTGTCGAGCTGCACGATGCCCACCGGCGCGACCCGGACGAGCGCCTGGAGGGCGTCCGCGGTCTCCGCCAACTCATGGGTTCGGACCGCAACCGTGGTCTCCAGCATCCGGTTGGTCTCGGCGAGCTCGTGCAGGGCGCCGTCACGTTGCCGGTCGAGCTCGCGCAGCCGCCGGGCCGCCAACCAGGTCACCGCGCAACCGAGGAGCGTCGTGCTCAGGACGAGGACGGCGACGGTGAATGGCGTGTCGAACCAGCCCAGGCGGTGGGCTCCCAGGCCCAGCCAGCCCAGCACGAATGGGCCGTAGATGAAGAACGGCACTGCCGAACGCAGGAGGCGTCCCGCGCTGCCGCGGTCCCTGGCCAGTCCGGCCAATCCGGCGGGCTCTTGAAACAGCGTCGCCGCCGACAGCAAGGCGAGGCTCACCGCGGTGTGCGGGGCCATGCTCGTGTACCCGCCGACGGAATACAGCGAAGAGACCCCATACACGTAACCGAGGATCGCGATCTGGCTGACGCACAGGGCCACGATGGCGAGGATGATGGTCACAGAATGCCGTGCCAGGTGGCTCGAGATGACGGCGGCGCCGAGCACGGCCAGCGAAAGAGCCGACGACGGCGCCATCCTCATCGTTGCCCCCGCCATGTCGATTCCCGGCAGCAGCGTATCGATGCGGAGCGACGTGTCCAGGACATACTCGGCGAGCGTCAGACCACCCACGGCGAGCACCGAAGCTCCGACTATCATGCTCAGGCGTCGATTGTCGTATGCGATGAGCGCAACCGATAACAGCACCAGCGCCAATGCCGCGGTCGGCTTCATCCCCAGGAAACCGGGCGGCACAGCGGCCTGCGCGCCGACTACTGCGTACCAGGCGACCAGCACGGCCACCCCAATCGCACCGGCCAGTCCCGCTCCCATGCGCCCGATTAACCGCATGCGTTCCTCTGTTTCCGCCGGGCTGGGGCGCCCTGATCGACCCTTGAAGCGTACAGGCTTCGCGGGCCGGACAAGCGGGGAACGCCTACGAGCGCAGCGTGTCGGGCACGGAAGTTCGTGATTCACAATTCACATTCGTTAAACTTGAGTCCACCAACGATGGAGACGCAGATGGCAATGGATGACGAGCACTTCGCCTCGCTCCTGCTCGACCTCACTGCCGAGACCGCCGACCTTGTCGCCGCGCTCGGCACACTGTCGGCAGCGCAGTGGTCGCTGGCCACCCCCGCCGAGGGCTGGAACATCCACGACCAGGTCGCACACCTCGCCTACTTCGACGATCTCGCCGTCCTCGGCTTCACCCGGCCGCGGAGATTTGCGAGGACCGTCGGATCGCTGCGAGCCACCGGACCGGACTGGGTCGACCAGATCAACAGTCAGCGCACGGCGCTTGGGCCCGACGAGCTCCTGCGCTGGCTGAGCGAGAGCCGCTCCGAACTGTGCCGAGTCTTCGCCGACGTGGGCCCGGCAGCGCGCAGCCAGTGGTTTGGCCCGCCGATGAGCGCGGCATCCTCCGTCACATCACGGCTCATGGAAACGTGGGCACACGGCCAGGACATCTACGACGCGCTCGGCCGGGAGCATCCGGCCACCGACCGGGTGCGGCACGTGTGCCACCTCGGTGTCATCACCCATGGCTTCGCATTCGCCCTCCGCGGCCTCGAAGCACCGAGGCTGGACGTGCGGGTCGAGCTCACGAGCCCGAGCGGTGAGCTGTGGTCGTGGGGCCCTGCCGACGCCTCCGAACGGGTCACCGGAACCGCGAACGACTTCGCCCTCGTCGTGACCCAGCGGCGACACCGGGCGGACACGCGACTGGAGGCCACCCCAGGCGCGGCAGAGGAGTGGCTCCGGATCGCCCAGGCCTTCGCGGGCACGGCGGGCGGCGGGCGCCGGCCGGGCCAGTTCACCGAGCAGCTCACCGAGGACGAGGGCTCACCATGACGAGTACAAGGCCGGCATTACCCTCCAAATCCTCCAGGGGCGCCGACAGGCGCGAACGCATCCTGCGGTCCGCCGCAGACCTCATGGCGGAGCGCGGCTACTCGGCCGTGAGCATGACGCAGATCGGGGCGGCGGCGGGGATCGTCGGGTCGGGCGTCTACCGCCATTTCGACTCCAAGGCGACCATCCTCGGCGCCCTGCTCGAACGAGTCATCGACGCAATGCACTCCGGCACGCGCGACATCATCGGCGCCACGGAGGCCGGCACCGCCCGTCTCGATGCGATGATCCGCAAACAGACGGAAATCGTGATCGAGAACCGGTCGCTCGTCGCGGTTTACCTGCGCGATTCCGGCAACCTGCCCACCGATGACCTGCGCCGACTCCGGCGGCAGCAGCGCGAGGTGATCGCCGAGTGGATGCGCGTCTGCGAAGCCATCTCACCGGGGTCGAGCGAGCCGGAGCTGCGGATGGTGGTGCAGGGGGTTCTCGCCCTGATCAACTCGATCTGCACCTACGACAACCGGCTGCCGGACGCCCAGATCATCGCTTCGATCACCGAGATGGCCAGTGCTGCACTGCGGACCGGCGTCTCCGTTCCCTGAACGAATCCGCCACCGCATGAGGGAGGGCCGGCCCGCGAACGCGAACCGGCCCTGACCGCTCAGATCAGATCGACACGGATCAGTACGACTTGGGCAGTCCCAGGCTGTGCTGCGCGATGTAGTTGAGAATCATCTCGCGGCTGACCGGGGCGATGCGCAGCAGGCGGGCGAGGCCCCAGTAAGGAAGGAGCCCGTACTCCTGCGCGAGACCGTTGCCACCCATGGTCTGGATGGCCGCGTCGATTGCGGCGAGGGCGGCCTCCGCGGCAGCGTACTTGGCCGTGTTGGATGCCTCGCCGGCCGGCAGGCCGTTGTCGTGCAGCCAGGCCGCCTTGCGCATCATCAGCGCGGCGAGTTCGGTCTCCATGCTCGCCTTGGCGAGGGGGTGAGCCAGTCCCTGGTGGGTTCCGAGAGCAACACCCCACACCTCCCGCTCGCTGGCGTACTTCGACGCCTGGGCGAGAGCGAACCGTGCGATACCGATGCAGAGAGCGGCTCCGGTGATGCGCTCGGGGTTGAGTCCGTGGAAGACCTGCTGGAAGCCCTTCCCCTCCTCGCCGACGAGGG
>JBDTAA010000204.1:0-6825 GCA_039924805.1 Cryobacterium sp. | reverse complement strand
ACCAGGCCGATCGCGTGCCGCCAGCCGGTCGAGGTGAACCAGCGCTTCAGGGTGACCGGGCGCTTGACCGGGACGAACCCACCGGTCTCCGTGGTTGACGGTGGCGTCGCGGTTGGCGTCGTCGTTGTCGTTGTCATTAGTTGAGATCCTCCAGCGCCTTTGTCTTCCTGAAGCTGATGATCGAGATGACCGCAACCAGGATGAAGATGATGATCGAGAACGCACTCGCCAGGCCGTAGTCGCGGGTCTGTCCGGTGAATGCCACCTTGTAGACCATCGAGATCAGGATGTCGGTGGCGCCGACGTTCACGCCGGCCGCCGCGTCGCGCGGCCCTCCCCCGGTGAGCATGTAGATCAGGTTGAAGTTGTTGAAGTTGAACGCGAAGGACGCGATCAGCAGCGGCGCCACGGATACGAGCAGGAGCGGAAGCTTGATCAGGCGGAAGGCGGCCCAGGGACTGGCGCCATCGACCGTCGCTGCCTCCTGCAATTCCTCCGGAATCGACTGCAGTGCGCCGGTGCAGACGAGGAACATATACGGGAAGCCGAGCCACAGGTTGACCAGGAGGATGCTGAATTTGGCCAGCCACTCGTTGGTGAGCCAGGGTATCTGCGCCCCGCCCAGCAGCACCTGGTTGATGAATCCGAAGCTCTCGCTGAGCATTCCGGCCCAGACCAGCGCCGAGAGGAAAGCCGGGAACGCGTACGGCAGAATCATGGCGACGCGGTAGAACTTGCGCCCTTTCATCCGCACATCGTTGAAGACGATGGCGAGGAATAGCCCCAGCAGGAACGTCGACGCCACGGAAACCCCCGCGAAGACAAACGTCCAGATGGTCACGGAGATCAGGGGGCCGCGGATTCCCTCGTCGGTGAAGGCTCGCGCGAAGTTCGCGAAGCCGACGTTGATTCGCCAGCCCGGGAGCATCACTTCGCCGTCCTGCGACGTGAAGGCCCCGGCGCCCGTGTCGGAGAAGACCACACCCGTCTTGGCGTTGGTCATCGTCCCGGCCTGCTCGTCATAGACGAGGGAAGACAGGTAGAGGTAGGCGTTGCGGCCGTCCGGCGTGCGCAGGGCGCCGCCGTTGGGGTCCTCGGAGTACGGGACTGCCAGCGTGGTGATTTCGCTGGTACGGGCAACGACGTCGCCGAAGCTGAGGGAGGTGTACCCGTTGAGGGAGACTGCCTTGCCGTCTTCGATGGTCGCGTTGCTGACCGGCTGCAGCGGCTTGCCGGCGCTTCCGATACTCACGCCGCCGTCGGGATCGGTGACGAGGAAGCTGAGCGTGCCAGCCTGGTCGACCACGGTCACCCCGTAGGCGGGCGAGTCCGGCACCCGTTCCAGCGCGGAGCTCATCAGCGCGGAGACGGCCTGCCCCTTGTCGCTATTGTGACCGGTGCTGTAGTTCGTGAAGCCGATGTATGCGGTGTAGCCGACGGCGAAAATCTGGAAGATGACCAGAAAGATGACGCCGGGGGTGAGGTACTTCGCGGGCAGTTTGCCCGGTGAGAAATAGATCCAGTTGATGACCAGGGTGACGGCCAGCACGATGCCGAACACGGTCCACTGCCCCTTCGCGAAGAGCACGAAGAGTGCGTACAGCGCGATGGCATCCACGAGTCCCAGCAGGGTGATCTTGACGAGAATTGCCGTCAGGCCGGCCGAGGCCGCCTCGGCAATCCTCGAGGCCCGCCGCTCGCGCCTGGTCGGCTTCTCTTCGGAAAGGACGTCGTCGTCGATGGTGATGCTCATGTGCCCGGTTCCCTAGCGTTCAACCTGTCAATGCCGAATCCCCGGGCGGATACGCGTACGCATCCGCCCGGGGAATGAGACCGGTGTTAGCCGATCGCCTTGGTGACGTCAGCCGACAGCTTCGTCCAGGTGGCCGCGGGGTCGGCGCCGTTGATCACGGCCGCCTGCGCGATTCCCCAGAACTGCCAGACCTGGCCCATGGCCGGGATGGCCGGCATCGGAACGGCCTCTGCCCCGACGGCTGCGAAGCCGGCGATGATCGGGTCGGACGACGCCGCCTCGGCCGAAGCCGTGAGCGCGGGGAGGATGTTGCCCGATGTGAAGAGCTCGGTCTGCACCGCCTCGGTGCCGAGGTAGTTGACCAGGAAGTCGTTGGCGGCAACCTTGTTCTTGCTCTGCTCGCTGACGAAGAAGCCCTTTACGCCGGCGAACGGCTGGGCCGCGTTCGAGGACGACGGCGCAATGGTGTCGACGGCGAGGTTGATGCCGGCCTCCTTCGCTGCGCCGACGTTCCACGGTCCGGTCAGCCAGAATGCGGCCTGACCCTTGGTGAAGGCATCCTTGGCAATGTCGCCGGTGATCTCGGTGTTGAATACTCCGGTTCCCTTCTTGCCCTGGCCGCCGAGCCAGGTTGCGAATTCGACGCCGCCCGCGTTGCCGAGCTCCAGGTTGGTCGGGTCGTAGCCGCCGGTGGCATCCGTGCCGAACACCGGTGCACCGAACGAGGTCTGGAACGGGTACAGGTGGTATGGGTTACCCTCGGCGCCCTGCTCCACGACGAACGGGTACTTGGCGCCGGCAGCCGCGCCCTTGGCGATCATGTCGTCGTAGGAGGTGGGTGCCGTCTTGACGAGGTCTGCGTTGCGCAGCAGCGCCAGGTTCTCGATGGCGTAAGGGAGCATGTAGGTCTTGCCCTCGTACGTGGAAGCGTCGATCGCGACGTCGAGGAAGCCGTCCGCCGAGTCGCCGAGTTCGATCGGGGCGACGACGCCGTTGGTGACGAGCTCACCGAGCCAGTCGTGGGCGCCCATGGTGATGTCGGGGCCCTTGCCGGACGGAACCTGCTGGATGAAGTCATCCTTGAGCTTGGCGTTGTCCTTGGAAACGAGCGTGACCTTGACGCCGGTCTTGTCGGTGTACGACGCGGCGGCATCCTTCAAGGCGTCGATGCGCTCGGCATCGACCCAGACGGTCAGGGATCCGGCGGTTTTGGGGTCGGCGGCCTTCGTGGAGCCGGCCGAGCATCCGGCCAGCGCCAGGGTAGCGACGATTGCCACTGCACCGGCAGCGAGCAGGCCTTTCTTGTTCACCATCATTGGTGTGCCTTTCTAGAGGAACGCAGACAAATATGCAAGCGATTACATGTATAGCTGGCTGGGGATCGATTGACAACTCAACGGATTCCAATCGGTACCAGTTTGTGACCATGTCAGGGATTCACTTCCCTGCAAACGCTTCCACGACGCCGAGAATGCCGTAAAGTTTTCCTCATGACAGGCACAGAGTGGTGGCGAACCGCCGTTATTTACCAGATCTATCCGCGCTCCTTCGCTGACGCGAACGGAGACGGCATGGGCGACCTCGCCGGCATCACCGGCCGGCTGCCGGCGCTGCACGACCTCGGGATCGACGCCATCTGGCTCTCACCCATGTACACCTCCCCACAGCGCGACGCCGGCTATGACGTCGCCGACTACTGCGACGTCGACCCGTTGTTCGGAACGCTCGAGGACTTCGATGCGCTGACGCACGCGGCGCACTCCCGCGGCATCCGCGTGATCGTCGATCTTGTGCCCAACCATTCCTCGAGCGATCACCCGTGGTTCCAGGCGGCCCTCACCGCGGGGCCCGGCAGCGAGGAACGAGCGCACTACATCTTCCGGGACGGCCGGGGCCCGACGGGCGAGCTTCCCCCGAACAACTGGGAATCCGTCTTCGGCGGCAACGCGTGGACGCGGGTCACCGAGCCTGACGGCACGCCGGGGCAGTGGTACCTGCACCTGTTCGACAGCACGCAACCCGACTTCGACTGGGACAACCCCTGGGTTCGACAGGAGTTCCGCGGCGTCCTACGCTTCTGGCTGGACCGCGGTGTCGACGGGTTCCGCGTCGACGTGGCCCACGGCATGATCAAGGCCGCAGGGCTCCCCGACTACACCCCGCCCGTCGCCGGCGGGAGCATGGGGGGCGGAACCGCGACGCTGGAACCCGGCATCAGCGCAGAGCCCGCTTCAACACCGCCCTACTGGGCCCAGGACGGCGTTCACGATATCTACCGTGACTGGCGGATCATCCTCGACGAATACCCCGGCCAGCGGATCCTCGCCGCCGAGGCATGGGTCGATCCACTCACCCGTGTCGCCGAGTGGGTGAGACCGGACGAGATGCATCAGGCATTCAACTTCGCCTACCTGGAGACGCCGTGGCAGGCGCCGGCGATTCGCCGCGTCATCGATGACTCGCTGGCCGCCTTCGGTGCGGTCGGCGCGCCGAGCACGTGGGTGCTCTCCAACCACGACGTCGTGCGCCACGCGTCGCGCCTCGCGCTGACCGGGGAAAACCTGCAGGGCCACGGCATCGGCCCGAAGACGGTTGGACTGCCCGACCGGGCCGTCGGCCTTCGTCGGGCCCGCGCGGCGACCGCGCTCATGCTTGCGCTGCCCGGTTCCAGCTACCTGTACCAGGGCGAAGAGTTGGGTCTGCCCGAGGCCGTCGACCTGCCGGACGAGGCCAGGCAGGACCCGACCTGGTTCCGCACGAACAAGGAGCGGTACGGCCGCGACGGATGCCGGGTGCCGATCCCCTGGGAGGCCGAGTCCCCGTCATACGGTTTCGGCCCGTCGGAGCTCAGCTGGCTACCGCAGCCGGCCGAATGGGCGGGCCTCGCCCGCGACGTCCAGGTGGGCGTGCCCGGCTCGACGCTCGAGCTCTACAAGCTCGCACTCCGGCTGCGCAGGGAGCACTCGCTCGCTCTCGGCACGGTGGACTGGCTGGACGGATTCGGCGACGACATCGTGGCGTTCCGAAACGGGGATGTGCGGGTGATCGCCAACACCGGGGCGGCATCAGTCGAGCTCCCCGCCGGCGAACTGCTGCTCTCTAGCGAGCCGCTCGCGAGCCGCACCCTTCCCGGCGACACCACAGCCTGGCTGCGCGTCTAGCCGGGCGGCCTCCGCGACCCTAGTTCGTGTTGGCGTAGAGCCACTCGAGCGGGTCGACGTGGGTGCCGGTCAGGCCGCCGAGGCGAATTCCGAAGTGCAGGTGCGGCCCGGTGGACATGCCAGTGTCGCCGGTCTTCCCGATGACGTCAGCCACCTTGACGACGTCGCCGACCTTGAATTGCATCGAACCGTGGATCATGTGCGCGTAGACACTGGAGACGAGCTTGCCGTCGATCATGTGGTCGATGACCATGTGCACGCCGAGGGTTCCCTCACCGTCGACGGCCTTGCTTACCACGCCGTCGGCGATGGCCTGGATGGGGGCGCCGAGGCCGGGGTTGAAGTCCTGGCCCAGGTGGTCTCGCGAGCACCCGGCGCAGTCACGGAAGCCGAATCGCGAGCCGATGTGCACACCAACGGCGAAAGGCCATTGGATCGTGCCGTTCGGATTGTTTGTGAACGTCGCTTCCATCCGGATGCCGCTGGCTGCGGCATACTCGGCGATGGACTGCGCCTTGTAGCCGTCGCGGGCGACGCTGATCGTGTCGGTGCCGCCGGTAAGCGCGAGGCTCTGCGCCGGCTCGGACGTCGACGACCGCTGCGCATTGAAGGCCGCGGCCTGCACGTCGGCCGACGACAGCAGCGCCTCGGCGGGCAGGGAGGTCGAGACCGCCATCAGCGCCACGAACGCCATGGCGACCACGCTGAGGCCCTTGGTTGCCTTCAAGCGAGCGCGCGCGCCGGCCGGTCGAACCCGTGCGGTGGGAGGCGCCGTCGGGGCGGCCGGGGATGGTCGGAAGGCCGGCGCTGCGAGACGACGTCCGGCGGTTTCGGGGCGGCGGGTCCATGTAGATCGGGCCGCCTGTTCCTGCGCGCGCAACTGGGCGCGGGTGGGAATCGGGATCGACATGGTCGTCGGCCCATCCGACAGCAGCAGCTCGAAGGCGCTGGCTGGCACCTCGCCGACGGGAGGAGCGGCGATAACGCGATCCGATTCGACGACGACCGCGCGCTCCAGGTCCGGCTCGCCGAGCTCTGCGGTCACGAGCAGTTCCGCGGCGGGCGTCAGCGAGGGCTCGATGATGCGCGCTGGCTCGATGTCCGCCGGCACCGAAGACGGGGCCGCGGGGGCGAGCGTCAGACTCGCGAGGCGGTCACGCTCACACCGTTCCTGCTGTTCTCGCTGTTCACGCAGTTCGCGGCGGGTCAGCGGCTGCTCCATCACAATGGGGTCACCGGCATCGGACACGGAGGCATCCGGAGCTCGGGAGTGACGTGACAAAGGGCTGATCTTTCGGCGCGGGGACAGTGGACGAGATACTCATCTTGGCCAACGCCAAAACAACAATCCACCCAAGGCTAACCCCCGGAGGCCGAGAACTCCACTTTTCGCCCCTCGATGCCCCCCGAACAAGGGGTGCACAAAGCACCGTCCATCGAAGCGCACTCGGTCACAATGCCGTGGAAACCGCTCGCATTCGTGGCAGCCGGCCCAACGCGACGAATGGCCGTTAGCCAGCTCCGCCGTCCGGATGGTCGGCGAAAATACGTGCAAGCAGAGGCTCGAAGGTGTCATACAGATCCGGCGCGCAGGCGATGATGAGTTCCGTGCTCTCCCGGGCGCCCCCGAATCCGCCCACTCGAGCCCCGGCCTCCCGGGCGATGAGAGCGCCGGCGGCGTGGTCCCAGGGGTTGAGCCCGCGTTCGTAATACAGGTCCAGGCGACCGGCCGCGACCGAACACAGGTCCAGCGCCGCAGAGCCCATGCGACGGATGTCCCGCACCCGGCCGATGAGAGCGCCAACGACCGCCGCCTCCCACTCTCGACGTGGCGCGGTGTATGAGAACCCGGTGCCCAGGAGACACAGCTCAAGGGGGACGCCGGTATTCACCCGCAGTTCCCGCTCGCCC
>JBDTAA010000203.1:0-8273 GCA_039924805.1 Cryobacterium sp. | reverse complement strand
CAGCTGCGCGCCCTTGACACCCTTGCCGCCGCGGTGCTGGTTGCGGTAGTTGTCGCTCCGGGTGCGCTTGATGTAGCCTCCGCGGGTGACGGTGACCACCATCTCCTCTTCGGGGATGAGATCTTCGATCGACATGTCGCCGTCGAAGCCGAACATGATCTCGGTGCGGCGGTCGTCGCCGAACTTGGCGGTGATTTCGCCGAGTTCCTCGCTGATGATCGTGCGCTGACGCTCCGGGCTGGCGAGGATCGACTGGAACTCGGCGATCTGCAGCTCGAGTTCGGCGGCCTGGTCGATGATCTTCTGTCGCTCGAGCGCGGCCAGGCGACGCAGCTGCATCGTGAGGATGGCGTCGGCCTGGAGTTTGTCGACCTCGAGCAGGGCCATCAGGCCTTCGCGGGCATCGTCGACCGTGGCCGAACGACGGATCAGCGCGATGACTTCGTCGAGGGCGTCGAGCGCCTTGAGGTAACCGCGCAGGATGTGCGCGTCGGCCTCCGCCTTGTTCAGGCGGAACTGGGTGCGCCGAACGATGACCTCGATCTGGTGCGCAACCCAGGCGGTGATGAAGCCGTCGAGGGCGAGCGTGCGGGGGATACCGTCGACGATCGCCAGCATGTTCGCGCCGAAATTGTCCTGCAGCTGGGTGTGCTTGTAGAGGTTATTCAGCACGACCTTCGCCACCGCATCGCGCTTGAGCACAATGACGAGGCGCTGGCCGGTGCGGCCAGAGGTCTCGTCACGGATGTCGGCGATGCCGGTGATCTTGGCATCCTTGACCAGGTCGGCGATCTTGATAGCGAGGTTGTCGGGGTTGACCTGGTACGGAAGCTCCGTGATGACCAGGCAGGTGCGACCCTGGAGTTCTTCGATGTTCACCACGGCCCGCATGGTGATGGAGCCGCGGCCGGTGCGGTAGGCATCCTGGATGCCCTTGGTGCCGAGGACCTGCGCACCGGTCGGTAAGTCGGGACCCTTGATCCGCTGGATCAGGGCCTCGAGCAGCTCCTCGCGGGTGGCGTCGGGGTTTTCCAGGTACCACAGGGCGCCGGACGCCACCTCGCGCAGGTTGTGCGGCGGGATGTTCGTTGCCATGCCCACCGCGATGCCGACCGAGCCGTTGACCAGCAGGTTCGGGAAACGGGCGGGGAGCACGGTGGGCTCGAGGGTGCGGCCGTCGTAGTTGTCCTGGAAGTCGACGGTGTCTTCATCGATGTCGCGCACCATCTCGAGGGCGAGCGGGGCCATTTTCGTCTCGGTGTATCGAGGCGCTGCGGCGCCGTCGTTTCCGGGGGAACCGAAGTTTCCCTGTCCGAGGGCCAGCGGGTAGCGAAGGCTCCACGGCTGGACGAGTCGCACGAGGGCGTCGTAGATCGACGAGTCACCGTGCGGGTGGAACTGTCCCATCACGTCGCCGACGACGCGGGCACACTTCGAGAACGCCTTGTCCGGGCGATAGCCGCCGTCGAACATGGCGTAGATCACGCGACGGTGCACGGGCTTCATGCCATCGCGCACGTCGGGCAAAGCGCGCCCCACGATGACGCTCATCGCGTAGTCGAGGTAGGACCGCTGCATTTCCAGCTGCAGGTCGACCTGGTCGATCTTGCCGTGCTGGATCAGGTGCTTCGCCGCGGCTGCTGCGTCCGCGGCCTCGACCGTGTTCTCGCCCGGGAGGTCGGGGGTGTCGTTAGATGTCAAGGAAACGCACGTCCTTCGCGTTCTTTTGGATGAAGTTACGGCGGGACTCGACGTCCTCGCCCATCAGGGTGGAGAAAATTTCATCGGCCGCGGCAGCGTCATCCAGGGTGACCTGCAGGAGGGTGCGGGACTCGGGCGCCATCGTGGTTTCCCAGAGTTCCTTGTAGTCCATCTCGCCGAGACCCTTGTAGCGCTGGATTCCGTTGTCCTTCGGGATTCGCTTGCCGGCAGCCGCGCCATCCGCGAGCAGGGCATCGCGTTCGCGGTCCGAGTACACGTATTCATGCGCCGAGTTGGCCCACTTCAGGCGGTACAGGGGCGGTTGGGCGAGGTAGACATACCCGAGGTCGATCAGTGGGCGCATATACCGGAACAGCAATGTAAGCAGCAGGGTCGTGATGTGCTGGCCGTCCACATCCGCATCGGCCATCAGCACGATCTTGTGATACCTGACCTTGTCCGGGTTGAACTCCTCGCCGATTCCGGCGCCGAAGGCCGTGATCATGGCCTGGACCTCGTTGTTACCGAGCGCGCGGTCGAGGCGAGCCTTCTCAACGTTGAGGATCTTGCCGCGGAGGGGGAGGATCGCCTGGGTCTCCGGGTTGCGGCCCTGCACGGCTGAGCCGCCGGCCGAATCACCCTCGACGATGAAGATCTCGGAGAGCGAGGGATCCTTGCTCTGGCAGTCCTTGAGCTTGCCGGGCATGCCGCCGCCCTCGAGCAGTCCCTTGCGGCGGGCGGTCTCCCGGGCCTTTCGTGCCGCCATGCGGGCGTTGGATGCCTGGAGTGCCTTGCGGATGACTTCACGGGCCGGGTTCGGGTTGCGGTTAAACCAGTCGGAGAGCTGGTCGCCGGCGACGCGCTGAACGAACGCCTTGGCCTCGGTGTTGCCCAGCTTGGTCTTCGTCTGCCCCTCGAACTGCGGCTCTGCGAGTTTGATCGAGACGACGGCGGTCAGGCCCTCGCGCACGTCGTCGCCGGTGAGGTTGTCATCCTTTTCCTTCAGGATGCCCTTCTCGCGGGCGTACTTGTTGACGAGCGTGGTGAGTGCCGCACGGAACCCCTCTTCGTGGGTTCCACCCTCGTGCGTGTTAATGGTGTTCGCGTAGGTGTGCACGCTTTCCGTGTACGCAGTGGTCCACTGCATGGCCACTTCGAGCGCGATCTTGCGCTCGGTGTCCTCGAACTCGAACGAGATGATCTCATCGTTGACGAGGTCGGCCTTCTTGGCCCGGTTCAGGTAGGCGACGTAGTCGACGAGTCCCTGTTCGTACATGAAGGAGTTGCTGACGGTGTTTCCCTCGTCATCGCCGTGCTCAGCACGCTCGTCGGTGAGGGTGAGGCGCAGGCCCTTGTTGAGGAAGGCCATCTGCTGGAAACGGGCGCGCAGCGTTTCGTAGTCGAATTCGATCGTCTCGAAGGTTTCGGCGCTCGGCCAGAAGGTGATCGTCGTTCCGGTCTCGCCGGATTCCTCACCTTTTTCCAGGGGAGCGTTGGGCACGCCGTCGGCGAAGCTCTGGCGCCAGACGTGGCCCTGACGGCGCACCTCGACCTCGAGGCGCGAGGACAGCGCGTTGACGACGGAGCTTCCCACGCCGTGCAGACCGCCCGAAACGGAGTAACCGCCGCCGCCGAACTTTCCACCTGCGTGCAGCACGGTGAGAACGACCTCGACCGTCGACCGGCCTTCGGCCTTGTGGATGTCGACCGGGATGCCACGGCCGTTGTCCGCGACGCGCACAGCGCCGTCGGGCAGGATGCGAATGTCGATGGTGTCGCAATAGCCAGCGAGGGCTTCATCGACCGAGTTGTCGACGATTTCGTAGACCAGGTGGTGCAATCCCCGGGGTCCGGTCGAACCGATGTACATCCCGGGTCGTTTGCGAACGGCTTCAAGTCCCTCAAGAACCTGGATATCGTCTGCGCCGTATTCGTGCGCTGGCTCGGTCTTTGGTTCAACTGACATCTGAAATTGGGCTCCTGACCGTCGCACGGGCGACCATTCAGTCTACCAAACGGGCCGAGTGCTCCCGGCCACATACGGGCATCTGACGCGTTTAATGTGCGCGGGTGACCGAATTTGCCCGGCTACCCGTAGGTATCGCGCGGACCCCGCCCTGGAATTGATCTGGGGCCCTTTTTCCAGGACGGAGCGTTGGGTCCCTGGAAACGGATCGACGCGATGCCGGCATCCGGATATTTCAACGCGATGTGATTCATGATCTCGACCCGCATCATTCGAAGCTGCGTGGCCCAGGCCGTCGATTCACACGTCACGGTTAACACACCGTCGTCGATTCCGGCCGGCGTCGAGTGATTGGCGGTCTCCTCGCCGGCGAGTTCGATCCAGGAAGCAAGGAGCTCCGACTGGGCCAGGGGGGAGTTCCAGCCGAGCTGCATGGTCAGGGAACTGATCACGTCGCCGAGCCCGCGGGCGTCGCGGCCCACGCCGAAGGGCACACTGGAACCGGCGTCATCCCGCGGGCGGCGCTTGCTCCTGGTTCGTTTGGCGTTCGGGTCGCCGAAGACGTCCTTGAAGCGCAGGTAGACGCGGCTCGCTTCGCTCTGCTCAGCCATCGACGACCGCCCCGGCGTTGATGTGGATGGTGTGGGCCGCGAGCGCTTCCGGCACATCCTCGAGCACGGCCGCCGTGATGATCACCTGTTCGAAACCGGCCACGGCCTCGGCCAGCCGGCGGCGCCGTGACTGGTCGAGTTCGGCGAATACGTCATCCAGGATGAGCACCGGGTCGCCGCTCGATGAATCCCGCCGAAGCAGCTCGGCCGAGGCGAGCTTGAGTGCGAGCGCGAAGGACCACGATTCCCCGTGGCTCGCATAGCCCTTGGCCGGTAGGGCGTTGAGCATGAAGACCAGGTCATCACGATGCGGCCCGGCCAGCGTCATGCCACGATCGAGTTCACGGGTGCGCAGGCCGGCCAGCGCGCTCCGGAAGAGCTCCCGCGTGCCGCTGGTTGAGCCGCCCTCGCTGGTCGAGCCTGTCGGGACCCCCTCGCCCGCTGCATCCTCATCCGCCCCAAGGATGCTGAGCGAACCGCGGAGCGCCGGGCCATGGTGTTCCCCGGCGACGCCCTGGTAGGCGGCGCGAAGCGGCTCGCCGAGAAGACGCACCAAGTCGGCGCGTTCGTCGATGATTTCGGAGCCCAGTTCGATCAGCCGATCGTCCCAGATATCGAGGGTGCTCAGCTGGCCGCCACGCACACCGGAGGCCCTGGCCGATTTCAGGAGCGTGTTGCGCTGTTTCAGAACCCGCTCGTAGTCAGCCAGAACGCCGGAAATACGCGGCGTCCGCAGCACCAGAAGCTGGTCGAGGAAGCGTCTCCGGCCCGACGGATCGCCGCGCACGAGGGAGAGATCCTCCGGGGCGAACAACACACTCGAGAAATAGCGGGGGAGTTCGCGGGTCTTGATGACCGACCGGTTGACCTGGGCCCGGTTCAGCCCCGAGCGATTGATCTGAACCTCGGTGAGGAGATCGCGACCGTTGAATTCGAGCCTGGCGCGGATGATCGCGGCATCCTGCCCGGCCCGGATCATGGCCACGGTCGTCGACACTCGATGGGAACCGAGGGTACTGAGGAAGCCCAGCGCCTCAACGAGGTTCGTCTTGCCCTGGCCGTTGCGGCCAACGATCAGGTTCGCACCGGGGAGGAACGGCACCTCGACCTGCGCATAGTTGCGGAAGTCCGTGAGGGAGAGGTGTGTGACCCGCACCCCGCGTCAGTCTGCCTTTTTCAGTGCATGGCCGCCGAACTGGTTCCGCAGGGCCGCGACGGCCTTCATTGCGGGCGAGTCGTCCTGGCGCGAAACGAACCTGGCGAAGATCGACGCGCTGATTGTCGGTACGGGAACGCCGTTGGCGATGGCTTCCTCGATCGTCCAGCGGCCCTCACCCGAGTCCTCGACATAGCCCTCGATGTCGGAGAGATCGGGATCATCGTGAAGCGCGCGAACGAGAAGTTCCAGCAGCCAGGAGCGAACGACCGTTCCGCGCTGCCATCCCGCGAAGATCGCCGGGACGTCGGTGATCAGATCATCGCGCTTCTCGAGAAGCTCGTATCCCTCGGCGTACGCCTGCATGAGGGCGTATTCGATCCCGTTGTGCACCATTTTTGCGTAGTGGCCGGCGCCGACTGCGCCGGCGTGCACGAAGCCCTCCTCCCGCGGCCCGGCAGGCCGAAGCGCGTCGAAGACCGGCATGGCCCGTTCGACGTGCTCTGCCTCGCCGCCCACCATCAGGCCGTAGCCGTTCGTGAGACCCCAGATTCCTCCGGAGACGCCCGCGTCGATGTAGTGCACCCCGGTCTCCCGGAGCTGCTCCGCGTGGCGGAAATCATCGGTGAAACGTGAGTTGCCGCCGTCGATGACCAGGTCGTCCTCGGCCAGGAGTCCCGACAGCTCATCGATAACCGAGTCGGTAATGGCGCCGGCCGGAACCATTACCCAGACAATGCGGGGAGCGGGGAGCGCCGCGATGAGCTCGGCCGCAGACGTGACATCCGTCAGGTCCGGATTGCGGTCGTACCCGGTTACCTCAATCCCGGCCTCACGCAGACGGGTGCGCATGTTCGCACCCATCTTGCCCAGGCCGACGATTCCAATGTGCATTGCTTTTCCGTAACCTTCGGAACCTAGCGCAGGAGCAGGTTTGGCTGCAGCAGGTACTTGTAGCTATCGGCTCCCGGCTGGTCGCGCGAATTCTGGCTGGTGATGAGCACGGGTCCTGGCTTGTTCGGGTTCTCGGTCTTCGTGAACGAGATTCGCACGAACTCCGAGTGCACGGCGCCCAGTCCATCGAGCAGGAACTGCGGCTTGAGCGAGACGACGGTCTCACTGCCGGACAGGATCGCGTCGATTTTCTCCGAGGCCTGCGCCTGCTCGGAGCCGATCGCCTCAAGCGTGAGGCCATCGGCGGCGAAGGTGAAGCGCAGGGCGGCTTCGCGCTCGAGCACGAGCTGCACGCGCCGGGTCGCCTCAATGAGCTCGGCCGTGTTCATGACCGCGTAGTTGTCGACCGTCTCGGGGAACAGGCGCCGCACGGGCGGGAAATTGCCCTTGATCAGGAGCGACGTGACGGTCTTCTTCTCGGCCGTGAAGGCGATGAGCTCGCGGTCGTCGGTGCTGGTGATCGCGACCGAAATCGTTCCGCTGTGCCCGAAGGTCTTGCCTACCTCCTGCAGGGTGCGGGCCGGAACCAGTGCCGTGATCGTGCCCTGGGCTGCGTTGGATCCCCGGTCCCAATCGATCTCACGGACGGCAACCCGGTAGCGGTCGGTGGCCACCAGGCTCAGGCTGTTCTCGGAGATTTCGAGCTGCACGCCGGTAATGACCGGGGTGACGTCATCGCGGGATGCTGCGACGCCTACCTGGGCGACGGCGGCGGCGAAATCCTCGGCCGGCACGAGGCCGGACTGGGCTCCCACCTGCGGAATGCTGGGATATTCCTCGACAGGCATGGACAGAAGCGTGAAGTTGGCCGAGCCGCAGCTCACCGAGATCCGCGATTCGTTCGTGGAGAAGCGCACCGGCGCGTTCGGCATCCGGCTGGCGATTTCGGCCAGAAGTCGACCGGAGACGAGGACCTTCCCGGTCTCTTCGACGTCGGCCGCGATTTCGGTCTGGGCCGACACCTCGTAATCGAACGACGACAGGATCAAGCCGGTCTCAGTCGCCTCGATCAGCACGCCACTCAGGATGGGCAGGGTGGTGCGCTGTGGGAGAAGCTTGACCGCGAACGACACAGCTTCGCTGAATACGTCCCGATTGGCCTGGAATTTCACGAAGTCACTCCTGTCGAAGGCGATGGGTGGCTCAATGCTAGCCGTGTTGGGCAGTTCTCCGTTGACCGGCGTCGCTGGGCAGTCAAGGTTGTCGGATTGAGAGATATAGAAATAATTGTTAATGGTCTTAACCGCTGTGGAAACTGTGGATAACTCTGTGGATACAGCGTGTTCATTGGGAACTACACGCTTGTAACTTGTTAGCGGCCTGTGGGAACTAATGACAACAGGTTGGGACCTCCGCAGCGGCCCGCCCCGAGTTTTCACAGGGCACCCTCGAGTTTCAACAGATAACTTGTGATTACTCAGCGAGTTTCCACAGGGTTTTCCACAGGTGGGAAACTCGAAGTTTTTATCAGTTACTTGTAGCGGTGGTTCTGCTTGATCCGGTTCGTGAGCTCCGTGACCTGGTTGTAGATCGATCGGCGCTCCTTCATGAGTTCGCTGATCTTTTTGTTCGCGTACATAACCGTGGTGTGGTCCCGATTGCCGAACAGTTGCCCGATTTTAGGCAGGGACAGGTTGGTGAGCTCGCGGCAGAGGTACATGGCGATCTGCCTGGCGGTCGCCACGGCCTGGGATCTGGAGGATCCGTACAGGTCGTCGACGGTCAGCTTGAAGTAGTCCGCCGTGTTGGTGATGATGTCGACCGGCGCGATCACGTTGTCTTCATCGAGGGTGATCAGGTCCTTGAGCACGGTCTGAACGAGGTCCATGTCGACGGGCGTTCGATTCAGGCTGGCGAATGCCGTGACTCGGATGAGGGTTCCCTC
>JBDTAA010000202.1:0-12713 GCA_039924805.1 Cryobacterium sp. | reverse complement strand
GCGTCCGGCACCCTGATGAGCGGCGCCGAGGCGCTCGCGGCGGCCGGCATCGAGCCGGTCGTGCTCGCCGAGAAGGAGGGCCTCGCCCTCATTAACGGCACCGACGGAATGCTCGGCATGTTGGTGCTCGCCCTCGATGATCTCGCCCGACTGCTTACCACCGCCGACATCGCCGCCGCCATGAGCGTTGAGGCTCTGCTCGGCACGGATGCCACCTTCGCCGCCGACCTGCAGGCTCTTCGCCCCCAGCTCGGCCAGGCCCAGAGCGCGACGAACCTGCGCGCCCTGCTTGCGGGGTCCCCTCTGCTGGCCAGCCACGCCGGCCCCGAGGACCCGACCGTGCAGGATGCCTACTCACTCCGCTGCGCCCCCCAGGTGCACGGTGCGGCCAGGGACACGGCGAGCCACGCCGCGCTGATCGCCGGCCGTGAACTGCAGAGCGCCGTCGACAACCCGGTCGTCACCCTCGACGGCCGCGTGGAGTCCAACGGCAACTTCCACGGAGCCCCGGTCGGCTACGTGCTCGACTTCCTCGCCATCGCCGCGGCCGATGTCGCCAGCATGAGTGAGCGGCGCACCGACCGTCACCTCGACGCCTCGCGCAACAAGGGCCTCCCGCCGTTCCTCGCCCACGAGGTTGGCGTCGACTCCGGCCTGATGATCGCGCAGTACACGGCGGCGGGGATTGTGTCGGAGCTGAAGCGCCTGGCGGCGCCGGCATCGGTCGACTCGATCCCGTCGTCGGCGATGCAGGAGGACCACGTGTCGATGGGCTGGGCGGCCGCGCGCAAGCTGCGTAAGTCGATCGATGGCCTCGGCCGGGTGCTCGCGATCGAGATCATGACCGCGGCACGGTCGCTCGACCTCAGGGCGCCGCTGCTGCCGGGGCCGGCGACCGGCGCGGTCCGCGATCTCGTGCGCACCGTCGCCGACGGTCCGGGGCACGACCGGTTCCTGTCCCCCGAGATCGAGGCGATCGTGGGGCTCGTCCAAACGGGCGCGGTGCGCAATTCGGCCGCAAAAGTTGTAACAATCTTGGGCTAACGCTCGACACGCGGGGCACAGCAGCCCAGGCGGTTGTGCCCCCTTTGGGCGCATGTAATACTGACGCAAAACGCCGTCGGTATATTGCCGGTGACCGAACCATCCATCCCCGAAATGGATTGCAGACCGGTAATGCCCACACAGTCGAATGATCCCCGCACGAAGCGCCCCCTGGACGCCCGCATGCCGCGTCGCGCCTCCGCCACAATCGCATCCATCCTCACGCTCTCACTCGTGGCCTTCGGGGCGCCGACGATGGCGAGCGCGATCGCGACCGAGTCGGACCCGGCGCCCAGTGCCGTCGTCGTGCCCGATCCAGCGCCAGCCCCCGCTCCGGCCCCCGTTCCAGACCCTGCGCCGGCGCCAGCTCCAGACCCAGCGCCCGCCCCAGCTCCAGACCCAGCGCCCGCGCCCGCGCCCGCGCCAAACCTGGTGCCCGTCCCCGATCCGGCGCCCGCCCCCGCGCCCGACCCTGTTCCGCCACCCGTTCCCAACCCCGCTCCTAACGCCGTTCCGGCGCCTGCACCCGGCCCCGTCGTGCCTGGGCCTGTCGTACCCGGGCCCGTCGTTCCCGGCCCCGTCGTTCCCGGCCCCGTCGTACCCGGCCCCGTCGTGACACCGGTTCCCCCGACCACCACTCCCGCCCCGATCCCGGCCTCCCCCAAGCCGTACCCGGCGATCCCGCCGGGCCCGCGGTATCGCCCGGCACCGGAAGCGGACCCCATCCCGCAACAGATCCACCGGCCAACCGCGGCCGCAGCCGCCGCCCGCGCCGCAGCGGAGGCCGCCCGGGCCGCCGAGGAGTCCGCTCGCGCCGCTGCCGAACGCGCAGCGGCCTACGCTGCTGCAACAGTGCAGGTGGCGACCACGATGGCCGCATACGACGCAGCCAAGCTCGCCTATGCCTCGGCGACGGCCGAGTATGACGCCAGCCTGCGCCAGGCGGGAATCATTCACCTGCTCGCCATCGAGGCCCGGGGCACCGCCGACGCTTCCGGGCGTGCCCTCTCCGCGCTCATCAGGGCTCTCGCGCAACAGCAGTCCAACAACGCGGCCACCGACGTACTCTTCAACTCCCAGGACACCAACCTGCTCTACAAGCTCGGCACGCTCGACAAGCTTTCGCAACTGACAGGCAACATGGGCGCCATCCGGAAGCGCGTCGAAGCAGACGCGGCGCGCGCCACCTCCTTGCTCGAGCAGGACACGGCTGCCCAGGCTGCCCTGCTGACGATCCCCGTTGCCGAAACCCTCGCGGCGATGAACGCCGCCGAGAAGGCTTTCACCTCCGCACAGGGCTTCCTGGCCAATCTGGGCGCCAGCTTCCTGGCCGGCTTCGAGAAAGTGACACCGCTTGACCTGGCCCCGAGGCCGCAGGCCGTCGGCGAGGAGGGCTGGGTGACTCCGGCGTTCGGCCACATCAACTCCGGCTTTGGCCCGCGCCCCAACCGACCGGTTGCCGGCGTCGGCGCGGTGCACTTCGGGGATGACATCGGCGCCGCCTGCGGCGCGGCCATCTACGCGGCGAACTCGGGCGTGGTGGTGGCCGTCGGCCCCGTCGGCACCTACGGAAACTGGATCCTCATCGACCACGGGAACGGGGTTGAGACCGGCTACGCGCACGTTGCGCCGGGCGCGACGCTCGTGTCCGTCGGCGAATCGGTCATCGCCGGCCAGGTCATCGCGGGAGTCGGCAGCACCGGCGCCTCCACCGGATGCCACCTGCACTTCGAGGTACGGGTCGACGGAACCCGAATTGATCCCCTCTCGTTCCTCAGCGACCGCGGCGTCGCTATCGGCGGCTGACCCAGCCGAACGAGCGATTCGTCGGTTCGGCAGCTCCGGCTGCTCAAGCAGCTCAGGCGGCGCCAGCGGCTCCAGCGGCGCGGGAAACAGGCGCGCACGAGTTGAGGTCTTGCCATTCCGTGAAATTTGTATTTTACTAGGTGGCAGATCAATCAGCGAAGGAGCACCGTGGCCGAGTCATCCACCCGCACCGTGGAACGCGCCCTCAGCCTGCTTGCCGTCATCTGCGACGGGGATGGTCTCACCCTTTCGGCCAGCTCCCGAGCCGTCGACCTCTCGCCGAGCACCGCCCTGCGCCTGCTGCGAACGCTCGAGACGAGCGGATTCGTGCGACGGGATGACGGGGGCGGCTACCGCCCTGGCAGCCGGCTCATCCAGCTCGGCGCCCAGTCGCTGAGCAACGAGTCCCTCGCCCCGCACTGCCGCCCTGCCATGGAGGGCCTCGTCGCCGCGACCGGTGAGTCCGTCTACCTCAGCGTCGAAGGCCACGCCCGCACCGCCCTCTACCTTGCCATCGTCGAGGGCACGCACTCGGTCCGCCACGCCAGCTGGGTCGGCCGTACCGTTCCGCTCGAGCAGTCCGCCTCCGGCCAGGCGCTCCAGGGACGTACCCCCGCCTCGGGCTACGTCGTCGTCGAACGCGGAATCGAGACGGATGTCACCGCCATCGCCGCGCCGATCCGCTCCGCCGGGCGGGTTGTGGCCGCGCTCAGCCTCGTCATCCCGAGCTATCGGGTCAGCCCGGCAGATATCGACATCTACGGCCCCCTGCTCGTCGCCGCCGCCGAGCGCGTATCGGAGAGCCTCGGCGCTTCCCCGGCGTCTGACCTCACCCAGACTGCACACCACAAACCGCCCCACACCACCTGACCCACACGATCTGAACTCGACCTGAAACAAGGAGACACCGATGTCTGAATCCCGCCCCGTGCGCGCCGCCCGCGGAACCACCCTGACCGCGAAGAGCTGGCAGACCGAAGGCCCGCTGCGGATGCTCATGAACAACCTCGATCCCGAGGTCGCCGAGCACCCGGAGAACCTCGTCGTGTACGGCGGAACCGGCAAGGCAGCCCGCAACTGGGAGGCCTACGACGCGATCGTGCGCACGCTCACCACGCTGGAGAAGGACGAAACCCTCCTCGTGCAGTCCGGCAAGCCGGTGGGCGTCTTCCGCACCAACGAGTGGGCGCCGCGCGTGCTCATCGCCAACTCGAACCTCGTCGGCGACTGGGCCACCTGGCCCGAGTTCCGCAAGCTCGAGGCCCTCGGTTTGACGATGTACGGCCAGATGACCGCCGGCTCGTGGATCTACATCGGCACCCAGGGCATCCTGCAGGGCACCTACGAGACGTTCGCGGCCGTCGCTGCGAAGCGGTTCGGCGGTACGCTGGCCGGCACCCTCACCCTTACCGGCGGTGCCGGCGGAATGGGAGGTGCGCAGCCGCTCGCGGTCACGATGAACGATGGCGCCGTGCTCATCGTCGACGTCGACGAGTCCCGCCTGCAGCGCCGAGTCGACCACGGCTACCTCGACGAGCTCACGACCGACCTCGACGACGCGATCGCCCGGGTGCTCGCCGCGAAGGACGAGCGGCGCGCGCTGTCGGTGGGCCTCGTCGGCAATGCCGCGACCGTGTTCCCCGAGCTGCTCTCCCGCAAGGTGCCGATCGACATCGTTACGGACCAGACCAGCGCGCACGACCCGCTGTCCTACCTGCCGGAGGGCGTCACCGTGGAGGAGTGGCACGCCTACGCGGCCGCCGAGCCGGAGGAGTTCACCGTGCGCGCCCGCTCGGCGATGGCCAAGCAGGTCAAGGCCATGGTCGAATTCCAGGATGCCGGTGCCGAGGTCTTCGACTACGGCAACTCGATCCGTGCCGAGGCCGAACTCGGCGGCTACGAGCGGGCGTTCGAGTTCCCCGGGTTCGTGCCCGCGTACATCCGCCCCCTGTTCGCCGAGGGCAAGGGGCCGTTCCGCTGGGTGGCCCTGTCCGGCGACCCGGCCGACATCGCGGCCACCGACAAGGCCATCGTCGAGCTGTTCCCGGAGGACGAGCACCTGCGCCGCTGGATCACCAAGGCCCAGGATCTGGTGCACTTCGAGGGTCTGCCGGCCCGGATCTGCTGGCTCGGCTACAAGGAACGCCACCTCGCCGGCCTGAAGTTCAACGAGATGGTCGCCTCCGGCGAGCTCTCCGCACCGATCGTGATCGGCCGCGACCACCTCGACTCCGGCTCGGTCGCCTCGCCCTACCGCGAAACGGAGGATATGAAGGACGGCTCGGACGCCATCGCCGACTGGCCGCTCCTGAACGCCCTGCTGAACACTGCGTCCGGCGCCACCTGGGTGTCGATCCACCACGGCGGCGGTGTTGGCATCGGCCGCAGCATCCACGCCGGCCAGGTCATCGTCGCCGACGGCACGGAGCTCGCCGCCGAGAAGATCGAACGCGTGCTCACGAACGACCCCGGCACCGGCGTGATGCGTCACGTCGACGCCGGCTATGAGCGGGCCGAAGAGGTGGCCAGGGAGCGCGGCCTGCGCGTGCCGATGACGGAATCGGAGTGAGCGAGCTCCTCGCCCACGGCCTGCTGGCCGGTCTCGACGAGATCGCCGAGACCGGCCGGGACGCGCACCGCGGCGGCTACTCGCGGCATGTCTGGCAGGCTGCGGACCACGAGCTGCGGGCCTGGTTCATCGAACGAGCCCAGCGCATCGGGCTCTCCGTCGAAACCGACCGCAACGGCAACATCTGGGCCTGGTGGGGCACACCCGGGCCGGATGCCGTCGTCACCGGCAGCCACCTCGACTCCGTGCCGGGCGGCGGTGCGTACGACGGCCCGCTCGGCGTCGTGTCGGCGCTCGACGCCATCGCTCGACTGCAGGCCAGTGGCGTCACCCCGTCGCGGCCCTGCGCCATCCTGGTCTTCGCGGAAGAGGAGGGCTCCCGGTTCGGCATCGCCTGCCTCGGCTCGAGGCTGATGACCGGGGCGCTGGATGCCGACCGCGCCAGGGCCCTCGTCGACCCGAACGGCGTGACGCTGGCCGAGGCCGCGGCGCACGCCGGACTCGATCCGGCCCACCTCGGCACCGACCGGGACGCGCTGGAGCGGATCGGGCTGTTCATCGAACTGCACGTCGAACAGGGCCGCGGGCTGATCGACCTCGGGCATCCGGTGGCCGTTGCCTCCTCGATCCTCGCGCACGGGCGGTGGCGTCTCACCGTGACCGGCCAGGGAAATCACGCCGGCGCCACTCTCATGTCCGACCGCCGTGACCCCATGGTGGCCGCCGCGCGTGCCGTGCTCGCCGTGCAGCAGGCCGCCTCGGCCAGGCCCGGAACCAGGGCTACCGTCGGCCGGATGAACATCGTCCCCGGCGGCACGAACGTGATCCCGTCGAGCGTGCAGGCCTGGCTCGACGCCAGGGCGGAGACCGACGAGGAGACCCGGGCCCTCCTCGGAGAGATCACCGCCCAAGTCGACGAGGTCGTGGCCGAAAACGGATGCTCCGTCGCTGTTGTGGAGGAATCCTGGGCCGGCGCCGTGCACTTCGACCCCGAGCTTCGAGATCGGTTCAGCGCGGCCCTGGACGGGGTCCCGGCCCTGCCGACGGGCGCCGGCCACGACGCGGGGGTGCTCGCGGCGAGCGTGCCGAGCGCGATGCTGTTCGTGCGCAACCCGACCGGCATCTCGCACTCGCCCGAGGAATTCGCCTCGGCCGATGACTGCATCGCCGGAGTCGAGGCCCTGGAGAAGCTGCTGAGGACGCTGCTGTGAGGGGCGAGGGTGCGACCGCTGCGGCCAGGAGTGAGGCGAGGATCGACCCGGCGAGCGCGCAGGGAGCGCTCGCCTACTGGTGCGAGACCCTGCTCATCGACGGCGATCCCACCCCCGGCGTTCGCGTCGAGGTGGGCGCCGACGGGCGCATCGCCGGCCTCACGCCCGGTTCGGCGCCGCGGCCCGGAGACGTGCGCCTGGGCACCGTACTGCCGGGCATGGCCAACGCGCATTCGCACGCGTTCCACCGCGCATTGCGAGGCCGCACCCACGCGGACGGTGGCGACTTCTGGCAGTGGCGCGAGGCGATGTACCTGGCGGCCGGCCGACTCGACCCCGACCGGTACTACGCCCTCGCCCGCGCCGTGTTCGCCGAGATGCTGGTCAGCGGCTGGACCGCGGTCGGCGAGTTCCACTACGTGCACCACCGCCCGGACGGATCCCGGTACCCGCGCGAACACGCCATGGAACTCGCGCTGGCCGCGGCCGCGCGCGAGGTGGGCATCCGGCTCGTGCTGCTCGACACGGTCTACTTGGCCGGCGGCATCGGGCGCCCGCTCGCGCCGGAGCAGCGTGCCTTCGACGACGGCTCGGCGGCGGGCTGGTTGGAACGCTGGCGGTCCTTGAACGAGACCCTCGGCGCGGATCCGGATGCCCGGGTCAGCCTCGGCGCCGCCATCCACTCCGTGCGTGCCGTGCCCAGGGCCGCCATGCGAGAGCTGCTCGCGGGGCTGCCTTCGACGGTGCCCGTGCACATTCACCTCTCCGAGCAACCGCAGGAGAACGCCGACTGCCTGGCCGAATACGGCGTGACGCCCACCGGCGTGTTGGCCGGCCTCGACGCCCTCTCCCCACGCCTGAGCGTCGTGCACGCCACGCACCTCACCGACGACGACATCGCGCTGATCGGCCGCACCGGCGCCACCGTCGTCATGTGCCCGACGACGGAGGCCGACCTCGGCGACGGGATCGGCCCGGCCCGGCGACTCGCCGACGCCGGCGCCCGGATCGCGCTCGGCTCCGACCAGAACGCCGTCGTCGACCCGCTCCTCGAGATGCGCGGGCTCGAGGCCGGGGAACGACTGGCCTCCGGCGAGCGCGGACGATTCGACCCGGCCCAGCTCCTGGCCGCCGCCTCGCCCAACGGCTACGCCGCCCTCGGCCTCGGCGACAACCGGCTGCGTCCCGGCGGGCTCTGCGACCTCGTCGAGGTGTCGACCGACAGCGTGCGCACCGTCGGGTCGGCGCCGGCCCAGCTGCCGCTCACCGCCACGGCATCCGACGTGTTGCGGGTCATCGTGCACGGCGTGGTTGTGGCCGACTCCGGCCGGCTCGTCTCCATGGGCGGCACCTCGGCCGACCGGCCGCCCGAGGCGCTGCTGCGGGACGCCCTGGCTGCCCTCGACAACGCTCCCGGCAACACCCTCGACAGCGCCCCGCCCACCCACGCCGACACGTCGGGAGACGCCGCATGAGCCCAGCACCCCATTCCGAACTGATCACCGGCATCGCAGAGCTGACCACGCAGACCGACGATGGCGCGCGTCTGCTCGATGCCGCCCTCGTCATCGAGGGCGGCCGAATCGCCTGGATCGGCGCGGCATCCGAGGCCCCGACCGCCGATGTGAGCACGGATGTCGGCGGCCGGGCGGCGCTCCCCGGCTGGGTCGACACGCACTCGCATCTCATTTTCGCGGGCGACCGCGCGGCCGAGTTCGAGGCCCGGATGGCCGGGCAGCGCTACGAGGCCGGCGGGATTCAGACGACGGTGCGTGCCACGAGGGCGGCAACCGAGGAGCAGCTGATCGGCAACGCCGCACGGCTGCGCCGGGAGGCCGAGGCGCAGGGAACGACGTTCCTCGAAACCAAGACCGGCTACGGCCTCGACCTCGAGAGCGAGGTCCGCTCGGCCAGGGCAGCGGCGGCCGTGGCCGACGTCGTCACCTACCTCGGCGCCCACCTCGTGCCGCAGGGACACGACCGGCGGGACTATCTCGACCTCGTGACCGGGCCCATGCTCGCGGCGGTGGCGCCCTACGCGTCGTACATCGACGCGTTCTGCGAGGTGGGCGCATTCGACGTGGAGGAGACCCGCGAGGTGCTCCTCGCCGGACGCGCCGCCGGCCTCGGCCTGCGTGTGCACGGCAACCAGCTCGGCTTCAGCGGTGGGGTGCGGCTCGCCGTCGAGCTGGGCGCCGCGAGCGTCGACCACTGCAACCACCTCGAGGCGGCGGACATCGACGCGCTCGCGTCGTCGGCGACCGTCGCGACGCTGCTTCCCGCCTGCGACCTGTCGACTCGCGAACCCTTCCCGCCGGCCCGGCGGCTGCTCGACGCCGGCGCGAACATCGCCCTCGCCACCAACTGCAATCCCGGCACCTCCTACACGACGTCGATGCCGTACTGCGTTGCGACGGCGGTGCTGCAGATGGGCCTCACGATCGAAGAGGCCGTCTGGGCCGCAACGCGCGGCGCCGCACGGGCCGTGGGCCGCGAGCGGGGGCCGGATGCGGTCGGCTCGCTCCGCGTGGGCGGCCTGGCCGACCTCCAGGTGCTCGACGCGCCATCCGTGGCCCACCTCGCGTACCGCCCCGGCGTTCCGCTGACCGCGGCGGTCTGGCGCCGCGGTGAAAGGCAGGGCCTCGGGCTCGGGCTCGGCGACGGGCTCGGGCTCGGCGAGGGTCTGGGCCGGCGCGATGCCTGAGCCCCTCGGCGTGCGGGTGCTCTTCGCCGCGAACCGGGTGGCCGTTCCGTGGCTCAACGGCAACGGCGTCACCAGCGAGGTGGCGGCGCGTCCGATCGGGGGTGACCCGGCGGCCTTCGACTGGCGGCTCAGCATCGCGACCATCGCCGGGGACAACCCGTTCTCCAACTTTCCCGGCATCGACCGCCTGCTCATGCCGATCTCACCGCAGGGCCTCGACCTGCGAGACGGCGGCGCGCCCGTCCACCTCGCCCAATTCGACGTGCACAGGTTCGCCGGCGAGAACGACGTGGCGTCATTCGGGGTGACGGAGGCAACCCTCGACCTCAACCTGATGACCCGGCGCGACCGGTGCATCGGTTCGCTGCTGCTCACCCAGGTGGCCGGTGACTGGACGTCGCAAGCCGGTGACGAGGAAGACGTCGCCCTGGTCGTGCTCGACGGATCGCTTCGCCTCGGCGAGCGAGTGCTCACCGCGCTGGATGCCGTGCTCGTCGAGCGTGGCCGCGGTGCCGCTGTGACGGGAACCGCCCGGGTGGCCGTCGCCCGCGTGCGCGCCCTCCGCCGACCTTGACCCTTCCGGTCGAGTTGCCCTCGCGCACCCGCCAAACTCGACCGGAAGTGCCAAACTCGGCGGAGGACGGCGCAGGACGGCAAGGGCGGCAGGGCGGCAGGCGCGGCAGGCGCGGCAGGCGCCGGACGGTGCGACACTCGGGGCATGCTGGGACTGCGTTGGGCGGTACTGGGCTGCTCTGCGACAGCGGCCCTGCTGATGACGGCGTGCGGCGCGCCCTCCCCGTCGGCGACCGACGCGCCGCCCGACGGTCGCTCCGTCGAGTCGCCGGCCCCGACGGAGTCACCGAGTGCGACATCGACCCTGGGCCCATGCTTCTTCGCTGGGCTGGCCTTCTCGCTGGAGCCCCGTCGGTCCCGTCCCGATGACGAAGCGGCCGGCAGCATCTACTGGGACCTCCTGGTGACCAACACGAGCGACGGAAGCTGTTCGGTCGAGGGATATCCCCAGGTACTCCTCCTCGATGCCGCCGGTACGCGCATCGGCGCCGCTTCCATCCAAGAGCCCGCCGCCGGAACCACTCCAGGAGAGGTGCCGTTGGACCCCGGGGCATCCGCCTACAGCCTGCTACGCCTCACCCCAGCCGGGCCCACGGGATGCCCAGAGGTGCCCGTCTCGAAAATTGCCGTCACTCCGCCGGGTGGTGGCGCAGCGCAGCGCGTGGCCACCCCCACGCCGATCATGGGCTGCGCCGACGAGAAGACGCAGCTCGTGCGCGTCGGCCCCCTGGCGCCGGCGGCCGTGTCATTCTGACTCCGCTGTCCGGTCAGCGCGTGCCGATCGGCCTGGTCGCCGCCTTGGCCGACGGCTTCCGCGGCGAACGGTTCTCGGCGCTGACCATCCAGGCGTACTGCTCGAGCTTCTCGATGATGCCGTGCAGGATGTCCGCGCTCGTCGGGTCTTCCGCGTCGATCGCGTCGTGCACGGCGCGGATGTTGTCGACCGTGGCGTCAAGGCGTTCGGTGATCAGGCCAACGGCGTCGGATGTGTCCACCTCGCCCGCCGGGAACCTGGGCAGGTGTGTCTCTTTCGTGACGGTCTCGCTGCGGCCGTCGGGGAGGGCGTCGAGCGCGCGCATCCGTTCGGCCAGTTCGTCGGAGAAGATGCGAGCATCGGCGATGATCTCATCGAGCTGCAGATGCAGATCGCGGAAGTTCCTGCCGACGACGTTCCAATGGGCCTGTTTGCCCTGGACGTGCAATTCGATCAGGTCGACAAGGACGGACTGCATGTTGGAACCCAGTTCGGCTGATGCCTTCATTGTGTTGCCCCTCTCGCGTTGAAACGGGGTCGACGGATGCCCAGCCGCTGCCCCCTGGTGCTTTTTCTGCCAGCACACTAGCAGGGAGGTTTCGATACCGCTCGTCATGAGCAATAGTGGGCGCGCAACGAGAGTCCCCGTCGCATTCGGCCGGGCTGTCGGGGTCGGCAGGTCGAGCGTAGTCTCGCCCCCACAAGCCCATTACCGAGGCCAATTACCGCGGCCCGTTACCGAGGCCCGTTATCGAGGAGGAACCATGACTGTTGCACGCGTGACCACCCTGAGCGTCAGGTCAGAAAAATCGTTCGAGGATGCCGTCGCCGCCGGTATCGAGCGGTCCCACAAGACCCTGCGCGGCATCTCCGGCGCCTGGGTGAAGGAACAGAAGGTCGTTGTCGAGGGCGGCAGGATCACTGCCTGGGACGTCGTGATCGAAGTGACGTTCGTTCTCGAGGACTAGTCCGCTCGCCGCGTGCTCGACCAGCGCCGTCCGCCCGCCCGGGCGGCAGGCGCTGTCTGTGTGCGCCAAATGACGTTGGCGAGGTAGCCCGCGCTCGGCATCGGATGCCGCGGCAGCGCATCCCGGCCCGGGCAAAGTAGATTGGCTACCTAATAACAGGCCACTAGTGCAATTGGGATGTGTTTGATGACCCGGCGTATCACCCAGCTTCTGATTGGCCTCTTCCTCTACGGGATCGGCATCGCACTGATGGTGCGCGGCGCCATCGGCGTCGCCCCGTGGGACGTGCTCACCCAGGGCATCGACAAGCACACCCACCTCGGCTTCGGCCTGATCACCATACTCACGAGCGGCGTCGTATTGCTGTTCTGGATTCCGCTCCGGCAGAGACCGGGCATCGGTACGGTGCTGAATGCGTTCCTCGTCGGGCCATCGGCGGACCTGGGCCTCCGGCTGATCCCGGAAAACCTCGACCTCTGGGCCCGGATCCTGCTCTTCGCCGCCGGCCTGCTCGTTCTCGCGGCTGCGACCGGGCTCTACATCGGCGCGCACTTCGGCCCCGGGCCGCGCGACGGCCTGATGACCGGACTGCACAGGCGCACGGGCTGGAAGCTCTGGATCGGGCGCACCGGGATCGAGGTCGTTGTCCTGGGGATCGGCTGGGCGCTCGGCGGCAACGTGGGCATCGGCACGGTGCTGTTCGCCCTGCTGATCGGGCCGCTCTGTCACTGGACCATTCCGTTCTTCGCGATCAAACCTTTGGTCGCGGCGCCAGCTCCGCCGACCCCGCCTGCGCCGCACGTCGAGCCCCTCACTCACGCCAGGGTCGGCACTGACGAACCGGCTGTCCAGGCGTCGAACTGAGCATCCGCAGATCAGGCCCGGTCGGGGCCGAATCGGAGGGGCGAGCCGAGTTTGAGCGCGGATTTGCTGGTCAGCGGGATGGGTTTCTGCTTCGGGTCGATGGTCGGCGGTGGAATCAGGGAGTAGTCGGTTCCGGTGCCGGTGCCGGTGCGCACGACCTTCCAGTGTTCGTTGTGCAGTCGGAGGTGGTCGGGGGCGCAGAACAGCATGCCGTCGGCCA
>JBDTAA010000201.1:0-7725 GCA_039924805.1 Cryobacterium sp. | reverse complement strand
AGTCGCTGCCGTGGCAGCGCTCTGCGTGGCCGCGATTCTGCAGCTTCAGAGGTTCGCGTCCGAAGCCGCCGGACGTCGAGAAGGAGTGCGACTGGTGGGCATTGCCGTTGTCGACACCGATTTCGATCCGGAGAATTGGATTCCGGGCGCGGCGCGACTGCCCCTGGATGCGCTCCCAATTGTCGGGCCGACGCCGGCGGCCGCCGCTCTGTTCGGGGCTTTGGCGGCGGCCGGGCACGACCCGTACTTCGTTGGAACGCCGGAACAGGCACGGGCCCTGGTCCTGGGTTCGGCCCAGGCTCTGCCTGCGTTTGGGCAGCACGAGGTCGGGGCCGGATTGGTGAGCACCGACATCGCAATCGCCTGGCTCGCACGGCTGACTGGCGAGGACTGGCTGACGCTGCTTGGGCATTCCGGTGCTCTCCATCTTGTCGACCGCGAAATTTTATCTCAAACGCTATTTGATGAGGCGGGGGTGCGAGACCTGGCTCACGTTGTCACCGCCAGCATGCCGATGTTCGCGTGTGACCGAGAGACGCTCCAATTCCGATTCCGAAGGACACAAGAAGGAGAGTTGCAACATGGATGAAATCAAGTTCGTAACGGAGGCCAACGATGACGTGGACCTCGGCGCCATCGCGCAAGAGGCGGTCGAAGTTACCGAGGGCGCCTCTCTGGAACCAGATAGCGCCCAGAATGACTTTGATCCACTCACGGTCGCGGTGGTCGTCGGCGCGGTTATCGCACTCGTCAAGGTCGTCGCGTTCGTGGTCAACTTCCTCCGTGGTGGGCTGGAAGTCCATCTCGACGTAACGCCGCACACGCTGAAGCGCAATCGGGACGTGCCCGTCGGAATGGTGTTTGTCTTCCTTAAGGACGACAAGATTGAGGTGCAGGTGAAAGACGAATCTAAGGACTCGCTTGAGCGCATGTTCGAGGTGCTGTTCAAGCTGCCCATCGACGCCACCGTGCAGATGGCCAAGGACGCCCTCGCTGCGGCAAAGGCCGCCACAACCGGCGACGGCGATAAGGCCGAAATGGAGGGTGTCACTCCGACGAACACCTAAGGAGTGCGTGTCGTCTACCGGTGGCGGCTTGAGCGTGTGAGGAGCACGACACCGGCGCTCCTCAGCGTGGGCGCTGCCGACTTCGGCACCACGCGTGTTCCTCACGCCTTCAGCCATTGAGGAAGAACAAGACGGACAGGCACCTATACGCCCTCCCGGGGATCCGCTCCCTGAGCGTCTCGCGATCTACTCCTGAGTATCGATCCCGGTGTGCTCGAGCAGCGCCTTGAGGGTGGCTTCGTCCCTCTCGCTGGCTCGCTGGAACATCCGCGCAAGAAGGGGCGTGGCGAACCGGGCGAGGCCTGCCACCTCAAAGTCCACGGTGCTGATCAGCCGAGAGGTGTTGGCGCCGGTGGGTTCGACGAGGTAGGAGGCGACTCCGGTGATCTTCCCCGAGGGAATCTCGAAGGCGACGAAGCGGCCGGGCTCGAACTCGATGAATCGGTTACGGGAAACGACACTCATCCCCGCGAATCGCCTGGCGAACTCATGCTCGGTGCCAACGCCCAGGGGACCTGGCGTCATGCGGCGCACCTCGTGGAGGCCCTTCTGCCACTGTGGTGCGTTGGTGTGGTCGGCGACGAAGTCGAAGACCTCCGCAGCCGAAACCGTGAGGTCGATTCCTGTTTGGATGGTGAGGCGTCTCATGAGGTGCCCTTCTCTGCGGTGCTACGCCACCCTCCGGAGATAACTAGGCGTCATTACTAGTGACATCCACCAGTGACATCCTTACGCTGTACCTCGTGACGGACGAAGTCAAGAGTGCTCGGTCGAGAGCGCGTGGCAGGGCAGGAGAGGGGTCATCGCCACCGCAAACGACCAGGCACGATGCCGGCGCGAACGCCGGTCGCGGTCTAGCTGACGGCCTGGGTCAGCAGTGCGACCAATTTCTTCTGGTCGGCGGCGGTGAGCTTGGTCACGGCAAAGGAGGTCGGCCAGAGGTTGCCCTCGTCAAGGTTGGCGTCGGGCTGAAAACCGATCGTGGCGTACCGAACCTTGAACTTGGCGGCGCTCTGGAAGAACACGATGACCTTCCCGTCGGCGTTGGTGTACGCAGGCATGCCATACCACGTCTTTGCTCCCAGGGTTGTATGGCTTTTGACCAACTGGTGCACGGTCTCGGCCAACTCTTTGTCGGTTCCCGTCATGCCGGCAATCGCAGCCAGGCACGCTTCCTCCAGATCAGCGCCCGCCTTTGCTGCCTTTGCTTCGGCGGCCGCGGCCTTCATCGCGGCCTTTTCCTCGTTACTGAACGTGTCGCTCACGGTCTACCCCTTTCAATGGCCCACTCCACGGCGTCCACTCTAGCCACCAGTGCGAGTGCGCCGCGGGTTCTCGCATGTGTGGTGCCAGACTCGGGACGTGACCGACCGCGTCCACTGAGTCGGTCCCGTGGCATTCGCGCTAACGCCATGGTCAGCAGTGACAAGGGGAGGCTCGTGTGGAAGAGGACGTGGAGACCTTCGAGGTTCATAGCAGCACCGAGTCGGTGGCTGAGGAGCCGCGGTTCGAAGGCACCAATGCTGCGCGGTTCGCGATCGCCGGTGCCCTGGATGATCGGGGACCAGTGGAGGACGGCGACTCGTCGACCCTTGTTCCCGGCACGCTCGCTCGGTTCGGATTCAACCCAGCCTTCGCCCAAGGCGCTCGGCCGACGGCGGAACGACCACTCGTCGGTGAGGTCCGCTACCTGGCGGAGTTGGTTCAGCCGGGTTGGAATACCGCGGAGGCCCGCTCACGGGCGTGGCGGGACCTCAACGAACGCGCCGACCCCGCGCCGCGGCTCGCATTCCTGGTCGCTGGGCTGGGCAGTGAGCTGGAGCGCGAGTCGGCGACTGCCGCCGTGAGCCTCCTCGGCACGATGAAGATCGCGCCGAGCGCGGTGCCTCCCGAGATTCGGTTCGCCCTCTGGAGGCTGCTGGATGTCGACGGTCGTGCACTCGCGGAGATTCGCGACATGGAGAGTGGCGAGGGAACCGACCTCACGCCGCTTGATTGGCGCGGCCAGGCATGGCGCCGGGGAGTCGAGGAGGCGCTGGATCAAGTTCGGACGGTCTGGGAGACGTCGAGTCTGGCCGCCGTCGTGTGGAGCGTGGCACAAATGAGGGTGCGCCTCGCCCAGCAGTCCGGCGACCCGATTGTGCGCCAGATTGCCGCCGCAGCGAACCTGCAGCGGCTCGAGCCGACCGATTCGCCGGGGGAGCAGACCCCGCGGACGCGCGGCACCGAAACACTCGAGCGCACCTCCACGATGGTGCACGGCACGGGGGACTGGAAGGGCGACTGGTGGTATCCGGACGGCGACTTCTTCGAGTACATCGCGGCACTCCGCCGCCACAACCTGTATCGCGGTGGCGGTGAGTTCTCCTGGTCGGGCGCGATCAGCAAGCGACAGCGTGCGCAGGCTGCCGATCGCTTTGCGCGGTGGATCGATGGAGTCGGAGGCGGGCACCTCGATGCGGTATTCGCCCACAGCTATGGCGGCGAGGTGGTGGCGCGCGCGGTGAATTCCGGGGCCCTGGTCGATGATGTTGTCTTGCTCAGTGCCCCCATCAATCAACGGCACCGAGACATGTTGGGCCGGGTGAGTCGCGTCATTGACATCAGGCTAAAAGTGGACATCGTGCTCATCCTCGCGCGTGCCGGGCAGTCGCTTCCCGACCATCCGAGTGTCACGCGATATATCGTCGATCGCCCATTCTGGAGCCATAATGCGACGCACAACCCGCAAGTCTGGGAAACGGAAGGCATCGCGGCACAGGTTGGACTGTAGGCATCGGAGCGGCTCGAACGGCCCGCCTCGATGCGTCGGGCCTTCTGGGATGGTGGTTGATTCGCCTTGACACGGTGGGCCCCGAGTCCGGGACGGTGCTGCCCCTGCCCGTGGTGAGTGCCAAAGTCGACGGTCGGCCCGGGCGTCCGTCATCAAGAACTACCTTCGCCGCGCGCCAGTGCCACGAAAGTGCGTTTCATCCTCGACCTGCAGCCCAAGGGCCTCATGAAGGTTGCGGGGCCCTTGATCACCAACACGATGCAGAAGGAAGTCGCCCACCTCCAGAAGCTCAAGACCGTCCTGGAGGCGGTCGGGTAGTCGGCATGCAGGAATGCCACCTTGGCTCCCACGCCGGCGAGGGCCCGGCAGTCGAGTTCGGCTTCGTTCAGTCGTTGATTAGCGAAGAAGCGAGCGGCGCGATGGACGGTGTCGATGTAGGTGACTGACGGGAGTGGTCCCAGGTTCGCCCACGAGAATCAGGCAGGCACCGGCCTTCGCTGCCGGGTTTGCGATGAAATAGCCGATGTCGGCGTCGACGCCACATTCGGTACAGACTCCACCCGCATCCTCCGCGCGCGCCGTCCTCGGCTCAATCGTACGGAGGCGATTTTAACTTGACAGAACGAGCGTTCTCTGAATAAATCTCCTTCGTAATATTTGTTACCCCCAACCAGATTGGAGCAAATGAAATGAACGTCTTCGTCATTATCGCCATCGTCGCGGTCGTCCTGCTTCTTGTGGGTGGCTTCGTCCAGACCCTCCAATTCCTGCTCTGGATTGGTGCCGTTCTGCTCATCGTTGCGGTCGTCATGTGGCTTCTTCGCTCCCTCACAGGACGCAGGAACAGCTCCGCGTGAACGATCGGAGCGTCTCGGATGAGGTAACGGTGGTCGCCCCGATGGGAATCGGGGCCTCTAGCGGGGTTCCGGAGCTGCCTCGGCCAGCTCCGGTCACCCAGTATTCCCTCTTGCAGGGCAGATATCGGATCACGGCATTCATCGGCCAAGGCGGCATGGCGACCGTCTACCGGGCAACGGATGAGCTGCTCCACCGTGAGGTCGCGGTGAAGCTATTCCCCGCCTCTGACGACCCGTCCAGCCTCGGCCGCCAGAGTAACGAGCTTCACATTCTCGCCAGCCTCAACCATCACAATCTGGTGTCGCTGTTCGACGCCGGCGTGGAACGCTTCACCGACCCCGCGCAGTCCCGGATGTACCTGGTGATGGAACTCGTCTCCGGCGACACCTTGCGTGCGAAGCTGCGGAAAGGCGTTCTCCCCGCACGCGAGGTTGCAGAGATCGGGAACGATCTGGCCGAGGGGCTCGAATACATTCACCTGCGCGGTATCGTGCACCGTGACGTGAAGCCCTCCAACATCCTGATGGTCGACTACCCGGATAGCGGCGCACGGGCGCGGCCGAAGCTTTCCGATTTCGGGGTGGCCATCGTGCGTGCCGAGGCCGGCGAAACCGCGGACACGTCGACCGCCGGCACCGTGCCCTACCTCAGCCCAGAACAACTGCGCGGCGAGGTGGTCGGACCGGCCAGCGACATCTACTCGCTCGGGCTCGTTCTGCTGGAATGCCTCACCGGCCGCCGCGCGTTCCCGGGGCGGTCGCTCGCCTCCGCGTTCGCGCGGCTTGAGCTCGACCCCACAATCCCGAGTACCCTGCCCGCGGTGTGGCAGCACCTCCTTGCCGCGATGACGGCCAGGAACCCCGCTGACCGGCCGCTCATCCGCGACATCATCCTGGCCCTTCTCGAGGTGGCGCGAACGGATGGCCCACGACACCGCATGCACGACCCATCGGTCATCCCGCCGGACGAGGCGCAGCGTCTGGCCGAGGTGCGCCGGTACGAAATCCTCGACACCCCGCCGGACGGCGCATTCGATCGAATCACGGCGTTGGCAGCCCGCGCCTTCTCGGTCCCGATCGCCGTGGTCAGCATCGTCGACCACGATCGGATTTGGTTCAAGTCCCACCCCGGGGTCGAGATCGACGAGGTCGGGCGCGACGCCGGACTCTGCGCCTCGGCGATCCTGCACGATGAAGCCTGGGTCGTGGAAGACGCGCGAATCGACCCGCGCGCGCTGGCCAACCCACTCGTCGCCGGCGAGCTTGGAGCGCAGTTCTACGCCGGTGTGCCGCTTCGAACCCGGTCCGGCCACAACCTCGGAACGTTGTGCGTGCTCGACTACCTGCCGCGGGTCGTGACCGCCACAGAAATAGCGACGCTGAAAGACCTCGCGGCCCTGGTGATGAGCGAACTCGAGATGCGGCTGGAAAGCCGAAAGATCACTGCCGAATGGAGTCGGTGACGGGCTTGTCTTCGATCCAGACGCTTGTTCTGCTGGTATCGGTGGAAAGGCGCATCTGCCAGCACACGATCTCATTCACTACGAATCCAACCCTGGGGTCGCCGCTCGGATCTGCTTCCGGCTGACCCGTCAGACACGCGACCTTCTAACGCGCACGCCCGGCTGAACCGTGGAACTCGATCAGCTAGGCTGCACGAAAAGGGGGGGTCCTGATGAGTCCGGCACCGCTGCCTGGGCCGGAGCTCGGACCCTCGGCAGAGCAGCCGGCACCACGAACAAGGCAATTGTCGAAGAATAGGTTTGCCACGTGTTGACTCACTGGAACGACTGGAACGACTGGAACGACTTCAGAACGCTGGAGGATCCGGCGGGCTGGGCCGAGTTGGAAGAAAACGGATGGGGCATGCTACTGGCCTGGGCGGCAGGGCCCGGGAACGCCGGCCGGTTTCCCGCGACCGATGAAGGGCGCACGGTGCGCGTGGAGTGCGAACGCGGCGGCGTCATCGCCGGTCCCTGGCTCGAAGCCTTCACCCCCGAGGACCGCGATGGCATCGAGCAAGACATCAACTTCTTTATCACGGATGCCGGGGTGCCGGCCCGCCCCCGAGGCTTCACGTGGTTCCTCCGGGTGCCGTCGGGGGGCTGCCACTAATGAGGGAGGCCCTCCCCGTTCTATATCGGACCGGGGCCTAGCCTTGCTTGCCTCATCGGGTGTTTCGACGGACCAGGGTAAGCGGACGTAACATCTGTTACCTGCCCGTGGGGCGGAGGGAACCAGAGGACGGAGGGGCCGTGCGCGAGCGCAAGCCAGGCACAACGCTGCTCGACCGGACATTCAGGGTCAGCCTGATACTGAAGGGCCTCGACGGGGTACTTGAGGTGATCGGCGGTGTGCTTCTTATGGTCATCTCACCGAGTCAGATGGGCGCGATTGCCCGCATCCTCACCCAGCACGAACTCGCCGAAGACCCCCACGACGTCATAGCGAATGCAATTCTCCGACTCACCAGTGGCCTCAGTGTTTCGGCGTCACTGTTCGCAGCGGCCTACCTGCTGCTTCATGGTCTTGTGAAAATCGTGCTGGTGTTGGCCGTCCTCAGGGACAAGCTGTGGGCCTACCCGTGGATGATTGGGTTCCTCCTGGTCTTCATCATTTACCAGAGCTACCAAATTGCCGTGGGCTTCTCGGTGGGCCTCGCCCTACTGACCGTGTTCGACATCTTCGTCGTCTACCTCACGTGGCGGGAATACGGGATCCACCGGAGACGACTATCCCCTGCTCGCGCAGGCTAGTGTGTGCTCGATGCGCTGCGGGGACACCGCATGACCATGGCCGTTCGCATGACGCTGCCGGCCATGGCCACTCTGGGTGTTACTTCTCGTCGGCTCCGCCTTCATGGTTGACGTCGACGCCATCGGGGTCAGCGTGGCCACCGTCGTTGCCATCGTCGGGTGTGGCTGCCTCAGTACCCTGGGTCTCAACCGCGGACTCGGAATCGGGCGCGTCCGGGGTGCCGGGCGTGGACGGGTCGGTTACCGCGGTACCGGATGCCGGTGCCGCGGGC
>JBDTAA010000200.1:0-4090 GCA_039924805.1 Cryobacterium sp. | reverse complement strand
AACGTGTTTCATCTATGATCAGAGGATGGCCGACTGGACCTTCCTCACCAACCACGCGCACGTTCTGCTGTGTCTCTCCACGGACCGCGGAATGCGGCTACGGGATATCGCCGTGGCGGTGGGCATTACCGAACGCGCCGCCCAGCGCATCGTCGCCGAGCTCGTCGCGGACGGCTATCTCACGCGTCGACGCGATGGACGGCGCAACCACTACGAGCTCCACCCGGAGCTTCCGCTTCGGCATCCCCTGGAACGCACCCACCAGATTGGCGAACTTCTCGTGGCGCTGGGATCCGAACACCGCGCCTAGGTGTACCCGAATGGCGTGGATCGCCGTCGTGGTTGGATGGACCAATGACCTCGACCACCGCCTACATCGACGACCTCGCCCGATTCGTCACGGCCTCGCCCTCGTCGTACCACGCGGCCGCCGACGTCGCCCGCCGCCTCGAGGCCGCCGGGTTCACCCGCCGGAGCGAGTCGGAGCCGTGGCCGGCCACGCCAGGTCGGCATTACGTGGTGCGTGATGGCGCCGTCATCGCCTGGGCGCTGCCCGCCGGCGCCGGCCCGACCACCCCATTCCGGATCCTCGGTGCGCACACCGATTCGCCCGGCTTCAAGCTCAAGCCCAAGCCCACCACAGGCTCGCACGGCTGGCTGCAGGCCGGCGTCGAGGTCTACGGCGGGCCGCTGCAGAATTCCTGGCTCGACCGCGAGCTCGAACTCGCCGGGCGCCTCGTCACCCGCGACGGCGCCGAGCACCTCGTGCGCACCGGCCCGTTCCTGCGCATCCCGCAGCTGGCCGTGCACCTCGACCGCGAGGTCAACAACGGCCTCACCCTCGATCGCCAGCGTCACCTCAACCCGGTGTTCGGGGTCGGCGACGTGACCGAGGCCGACCTCGTCGGGCACCTCGCCGGCCTCGCTGGGCTGGCCGGGTCGGATGTCGCCGGCTACGACATCCTCACCGCGGACACCGCTGCCCCGGTCACGTTCGGGCTCGGCTCCACGCTGTTCGCCGCCGGCCGCCTCGACAACCTCGCCTCCGTGCACGCCGGTCTGCTCGCCCTGATAGCCGCGCCGGACGACACCGAACAGATCAGTGTGCTTGCCGCGTTCGACCATGAGGAACTCGGCTCCCAGTCGCGCTCCGGGGCCAGCGGCCCGCTGCTGGACGACATCCTGACCCGAATCGGTGCCGGCCTTGGCGCCGACGCCTCGGAGCGGCTCCGCGCCTACGCCGACTCCTGGTGCCTCTCCGCGGACGCCGGCCACGCCGTGCACCCGAACTACCCGGAGAAGCACGACCCCGCCAACACCCCCATCGCCGGCGGCGGCCCGCTGCTCAAGATCAACGCGAACCAGCGCTACGCCACGGATGCCTTCGGCGCGGCCCTCTGGGCGCGCGCCTGCGAGCAGGCCGACGTGCCCTACCAGGAGTTCGTCTCGAACAACACGGTCCCCTGCGGCTCGACGATCGGACCGCTCACCGCGACGCGGCTCGGCATCCGTACCGTCGATGTCGGCGTCCCGCTGCTCTCGATGCACTCGGCCCGGGAGATGTGCCACGTGAACGACCCGCTGCTGTTGTCCGCGGCGATCGGGGCGTTCTTCGCCGGCGCCTAGAGTGCGCTGCCGGTAGGTTTCGCCGTGTGACGAGCTCACGTGACAGCCTTCGGGCGTGAACCTAGGCTTCTGAGATCGGAGTCGGCACACGCAACGCGCAGGAGGTCAGGATGAAAAATCTCACACCAGGAGTGCGGGACGTCATGCAGTGCACAAGCGCCCCCGGCGAGTCCTGCCTGCACCCCGGCGCCGGACACGCGATGCACGCCCTGCAGGAGCGCGTCACCGCCGCGACCCCGAGCAAGTGGCAGGACGGGTTCATCAGCCACGTCAGCGCCGGCGGCTGGATCGGCGTCGACCTGCTCGAGACGGGTGCGACCCTGTGGCTCTGGAACCACGCTGACCTCACCGCATCCGTCACGATCGGCCAGCCGGTGGCGGTGCACGCGCTCTACCACGCGCTCGCGGTCGGAGCCGGGCGAGTCAACGTCCTGGTTGCGTCACTGGGCTGACTCTCACCCAGCGGTCATCATGCCCTTCATCGAGTCCATCATTTTCTGACACGCCATCGCGCACTGGCGGCACGCCTCGGCACACATCCGGCAGTCCTCGCTCATCTCGGCATGCATCATGCACTCGTCCGCGGTGGTCGTGCACATCGTCACGGCCGCCTGCATCATCGCCATCCCGCTGTCGGCGTTCATGCCGTGCGGGCGCATCATCATCCGCATCATGGTGTTGCTCATGTCGGCCGTGTTCATGCACATGGCCGCGCACTTCGCCATCTCGGCGCCCATCATCGAATCGGCACACATCGTGCAGGCCTGCTCGCAGGCCGAACACGCCTCGATACAACCCTGCATCATCGCCATGTCCATGCCCGGCATCGGCATGTCCTTCGCGTGCATTTCCATCATCTGCATGGTCATGTTCATCATGGTGACGTCATCCAGCCCTGAGTTGCCGAGCGCCAACCGGTGCTGACGCCTCCTGGCGGCATCCCATCCTCCGACGAATGCTACGCCGGAGAAAGCGTCCTGTCAGCCTCCAAATGGGTATCCGCGGTCGGAGTCGACGCCGTGCCGACCGTCGCGCGGGCCGGGGTCCGGCAGCGCCGGAAGCTGATGGCTGTCATCACGTCGGGGGCCGGTGCGCGCGGTCTTCCACAGCCGGGGGGTCTTCCCTCCGGGGGCCTCGGTCACGACGGTCACGATCGTCTCGGACACGACTGTCTCGGACACCATCACCGCACCCGCGGGCTCTGGCCCGACCAGCCGGGCGACGGGGCGCCCGGCCCGGGTCAGCACAACCTCCTCGCCGTCCTCGACCCGACGCAGAAGCACGGCAAGGTGCCCAGTGGCAGCCTCGACGCTCACGGTCAGCGTGCCCGTGTCGCCCTCGGCCCGGCGACGGGGAGGGAAGGGGTCGTATCCCTCGTCACGATCCACTCCGTGCCGTCCATCCCTGGGACCAGGGTCGGGCAGCTCGGGTAGCTGGTCGCTGTCAAAGCTGTAGCCCATGAGAGGGCTCCTCTCCACCGTTGGATGTCTGAACGGCTGAACGCCAGAACCACTGAACGCCTGAACCACTGGATTCGTGGCGAAACGGACACCGGAACAGACGGATACCTGCCTCAGACGGTACGCCGACTGCGACCCGCGCGCCACTGGGGGTAGCGTTGACTCACAACCACGGCACGGCACGAGCGGGAGGGGGAAAGGTGATGAGACGTCGCACCTTCCTGATCGGATCGGCCGGGATGTCCGTTGTCGCGCTCGCCGCGTGCACCACCCCCCAGCCGACGCCCGTGCCATCCGTCACGCCGACCCTGGCCCCTACCGTCGTTCCCCGCCCGCGGGCCATGCGCCGCTCGGCCTGGTCGAAAGACCCGTTCGCCCGTGGCTCGTTCAGCTTTTCGGCGGTCGGGTCCACGCCGCAGGATCGCACCACCCTGGCCACCCCGGTTGGCGACCGCGTGTTCTTCGCCGGTGAGGCAACCTCCGCCGACATGCCGGGGACCGTGGCAGGCGCCCGCGCGTCCGGTGGCCGTGCCGCCGCCGAGGTGATGGCGGTGGCCGCCCCCGGCGAGCGCATCACCATCATCGGCGCGGGCATCGCGGACATCACCGCCGCCAGGCTCGTCAAGGACGCCGGATTCGACGTCGTCGTGATCGAGGCGCGCGGCCGGGTCGGCGGCCGTATCTCCACCGTCACGGACTCGACCTGGCCGTTCCCGATCGAACTGGGGCCCGCGTTCATCGATGGCTCGGCGGAGAGCCCGTCCGTGCCGGCGCCGAACCGATCCTCGAGGTCGGTGGCGACGGCGTACTGCAGCCAGTCCTGGTCGGAGAGGCCGGTGTCGCCCGGTGTGTTCGACAGATCGGCAGCCCCCGATCCGGCGAGGGCCTCCGTGACGGAGACGTCCTGCGGCGCCTTCTCTGCCCAGGCAAGAGCCGTGGCCAGGGCCTCGTCGCCCGTCCGGGGCTCGTCGACGACCTCGCCGGACGGCGCGCGGATTTCGGTG
>JBDTAA010000199.1:0-7466 GCA_039924805.1 Cryobacterium sp. | reverse complement strand
CTGCATGGGGTCCGTTGCTTGAGGAGAAGGGTGGAAAGAGAGGGCGCTTACGAACTCTCCGACAACTTGTCGACGATCGCCTCGGCGTCGCCAATGGCGGCGCGCAGCTCGGCCTCGCGCTCACGGTAGCCGTCGGAGATGGCTTCACCGAACTCGCGGGCCTTCGTGTCGAGGTCGCTGAAGAACTGCTTGCCCTGCTTGGTCTTGTTGACCTCGTGCGTGACGACAGAGCCAACGGCAATGCCCACGAGCAACCAGATGAAATTCTTCATTGCAGTACTCCCTGATGTGTGTTGCGACGATATGGCGACGTGGCGTCGAAGACGCAACCGATCTGTTTCCAGCGTACCGGTCTATGCGCGGGGCTTTCTGGCGGACGGTCGGCGGCCGGTCGTGAAGACGGCGCGCACCCCGGCGGAGAAACCGGCCAGCTTGATCAGCGGACCTCCGACGGTGGCCGCGAACAGGGCGACGAGCGCCGACACGTTTCCGGTGACATCCGCCACGTTGCTCGTGATCGTGTCGACCCTGGCCAGTTGCTGGTTGGTTTCCCTGATCGTGGTCGCGCTCTCCTGGAGCAGCGGCGTGACCTCGCGGCTCAGCTCGCGGATCGCCAGCGTGGTCTCGTCAAAGACACGGCCCAGCTTGATCAGCGGAAGGGCGAGGACACCCACCAGGACGGCAAAAACTACTGCGGCGATCAAGCCGGCGATATCTCCACCTGACATTGACGAACCTTCCATTCCGGAATCGGCATGCGTTGGTCGCGGTACAAAACGCGAAGGGCGGACCACCCACTGGGTGATCCGCCCTCAAGCGTAGTTCAGCGGCGCCGGGAGGGGCGCCCGGTGAGCTAGCGCGCCGCGTAGTACTCGACGACGAGCTGGACTTCACAGGTCACGGGGATCTCGACGCGCTTCGGGCGGCGCACGAGGCGGGCCTGCAGCTTGTCGAGTTCAACCTCGAGGTAGACCGGGAGCTTCGGCAGGAGGTCAACGTGACCACCGGCGGCTGCAACCTGGAAGGGCTCCATGCCCTCGCTCTTGGGCTTGACGTGCATGAGCTGACCCGGCTTCACGCGGAAGGAGGGACGGTCGACCAGCTGGCCGTCGACGAGGATGTGACGGTGCACAATCATCTGACGTGCCTGCGCGGTCGTCCGGGCGATGGCGGAACGAACGAGGAGCGCGTCGAGACGGGTCTCGAGAATCTCGACGAGGTTCTCACCGGTCAGGCCCTGGGCGCGACGAGCCTCCTGGAAGGCAATCTTGAGCTGAGCCTCGCGGATGCCGTACTGGGCACGCAAGCGCTGCTTTTCGCGGAGACGCACGGCGTAGTCCGAGTCGGTCTTGCGCTTGGTGCGGCCGTGCTCGCCCGGAGCGTAGGGACGCTTCTCGAGGTACTTGGCGGCCTTCGGGGTCAGGGCAATGCCCAGAGCACGCGAGAGGCGGGTCTTGCTACGGGTACGTGACTTGGTAGACACGGGTTCCTTTCGATGGAGACTCAAAAACAAGGGAAAGCCAGGGCGCACGCGTGACAGGATCACGGGCGTCATGGGAGATCAGAGGGGTGGTGCCGCGGGATGCTCGGCTACAGAGCAAATCCCATCCAAACCGGAGCTGGGCGCAGCCGCACGCCAAAACCAGTTGTAGGCAGCGTCCAGACTAACACAGCGACGGGGCGCCGGCCGCGATGGTCATCCCCCGCGGATGATCCTGCGCAGCTTCGCCAGGCGGGCCGAAACCTCGCGCTCGTGGCCGTGCTCGGTGGGCTCGTAGTAGCGCACGGTCTTCAGCTCGTTCGGCGGGTACTGCTGCGTCAGCACACCGAGCGCGTCGTCGTGCGGGTACTTGTATCCCTTGCCGTGTCCGAGCCGTTTCGCGCCCGGATAGTGCGCGTCGCGCAGGTGCTTGGGAACCCGCCCGGTCTTGCCGGCGCGCACGTCGGCGATCGCCGCATCCAACGCCATGTACGCGGCATTCGACTTGGGTGCGGTGGCCAGGTGCACGACCGCCTGGGCCAAGGGGATGCGGCCCTCGGGCATGCCGATGTACTGCACGGCGTCGGCCGCGGCAATGGCGATCAGGAGCGACTGCGGGTCGGCCATCCCGATGTCTTCGGAGGCGAGGACGATGATGCGGCGGCAGATGAATCGCGGGTCTTCCCCGGCCTCGATCATGCGGGCCAGGTAGTGCAGCGACGCGTCGACGTCGGAGCCGCGCACCGATTTGATGAACGCGCTGATGACGTCGTAGTGCTCGTCGCCGTTGCGGTCGTACCGCAGCAGGGCGCGGTCGACCGCGAGCGAGACAATCTCCGTCGTGATCACGGGCTTGGCGTCGGTGCCGACATCGGTGGTGGCCGCCGAAACGGAGGCCGCCTCGAGCGCCGTGAGCGCGCGCCGGGCATCGCCGGAGGCGAGCCGGATGATCGCCGAACGCGCCTCGTCATCGAGCATGAACTTGTCGGCCAGGCCCCGGGGGTCCACGACCGCGCGGTCGACGACGACGCCGAGGTCGGCATCGCTGAGCGTTTCAAGGGTGAGCAGCAGCGAACGGGAGAGCAACGGCGAGATGACCGAGAAAGACGGATTCTCGGTGGTCGCGGCCACGAGGATGATGATCCCGTTTTCCACCCCCGGCAGCAGTGCATCCTGCTGGGCCTTGCTGAAGCGGTGGATCTCGTCGAGGAAGAGCACCGTGGACAGCCCGTACAGGTCGCGGCTGGTGCGTGCCTCCTCCATCACCTGGCGAACATCGCGCACACCGGCATTCACGGCGGAGAGTTCGACGAAGCGGCGCCCGGAGCTGTGCGCGATCGCCTGCGCCAGCGTGGTCTTCCCCGTGCCAGGGGGGCCCCAGAGGATGACGGAGACGGAGCCCTGCTCTCCCGTCTTGTCGCTGGCAAGGCTCACCAAAGGCGACCCTGCGGTCAACAGGTGGCGCTGGCCGGCGACCTCGTCGAGGCTTTTCGGGCGCATCCGCACGGCGAGGGGGGTTGCGCCACTGCGCAGTCCCGGTTGGGCATCCGACATGTCTCCAGCGTAGTTTGCGCCACCGACCAAACCGTCCGCGCCCAATCGGAGCCCCGCGTCCGCGCGGCGCTTTGTCCGCTTCGGCCCCGATGCGTAGAGTTCAACGGGTCAACGCTGCTCGGCAGCGCCGGCACGCACCCGTCACACCCGCCCCCGTTTCACCCGCCCCGGGCGGCACCTGGAGGATTTCGACATGGTTCCAAGCAGCAAGCAAGACCGCGAGGCCCGCGAGGCCAAGGCGCGAGTGCGCGGTTACCAGGCCCGGCGCGCGGTGCACGAGCAGCAGGTGAAGCGCCGCAGGCGGGACAACGTTGTTGCAGCGATCGGCCTCGGTGTCGTCCTGGTCGTCGCCGTGGGGGCGCAGCTCCTCTTCTTCAACGGTGGCCCCGGCACGAAGGCGCCGAGCATCGCGACCGATGCGCCAACACCCACGCCATCCGCTCCTGCCGGGGCGAACACCGGCGACGTCCCGCCAAGCTCCCTCGCCGAGGGCCGGGACTGGACCGGAACACTGACCCTCAACGACGTGCCGCTCGCAATCACCCTCGACGGGGCGGCCGCCCCGCAGGCGGTCTCGTCGACGATCAGCCTCATTACGAGCGGCTTCTACAAGGATGTTCCCTGCCACCGGCTCACAACGTCGGGCATCTTCGTGCTCCAGTGCGGCGACCCGACGGGCCTCGGCACCGGAGGGCCCGGCTACAGCTACGGCCCGGTAGAGAATGCCCCGGCCGACAACGTCTACCCGGCGGGCACCATCGCCATGGCCAGAACGGGCGGCAACGGGTACAGCCAGGGCAGCCAATTCTTCATCGTCTACAAGGACTCCCCCATCCCCGCCGACGCGGCCGGCGGTTACACGGTGCTGGGCTCCGTCACGAGTGGGCTCGACCAGCTACAGACGAAGGTCATCGATGCGGGCGTCAAGAACGGCGAGGCACCGGCCGTCCCGACGAAGATCACCTCTGCAACGATTAAGTAGAAGAGGCCAACGTTCCGCAGGGGTGCAATAGGCTTGTGACATCATTGCTCCCGTTCGGTGCGGTACTCAATCATTAAGGTGAATCTCTTGACTACGACAGATCAGCAACCATGGGGTCGCGTAGACGAAACCGGCACGGTTTACGTGCGCGAAGCGACAGGCGAGCGCGCCGTGGGACAGTACCCGGACGCCACCCCCGAAGAGGCCCTGGCCTACTTCGAGCGTAAGTACGTTGAGCTCAACGGCCAGGTAACCCTGCTCGAACAGCGTGCCAAGGGTGGCGCCCCCGCCGCGGACATCGCGAAGACCGTCGCGAACCTGACCGCCACGGTGGCAACGGCCAACGCTGTCGGCAACCTCGCCGCACTCGCGGAGCGCCTCGCGGCCCTCGGCGGCGCCGTGAGCGAGCTCACCGAGCAGCAGGGCGCAGAAGCCAAGGCCGCGGCCGGTGCCGCCATCGCCGAACGCGCCGCCATCGTCGACGAGGCCGAGCGGCTCGCCGCCGAAGACCCCGCGAAGACGCAGTGGAAGCAGACGAGCGCCGCGCTGGAGGCCCTGTTCACGAAATGGCAGGCCCACCAGCACGACGCACCGCGCATCCCCAAGGGCGAGGCGAACGAGTTGTGGAAGCGATTCCGCGCGGCTCGCACCACCATTGAGCAGAACCGCAAAGCGTTCTTCGCCGAGCTGGACAGCGCCCACAAGGATGTCCGCGGCCGCAAGCAGAAGCTCATCGAGCAGGCCGAGGCGCTGGCACCCAAGGGCGCCGACGGCATCCCGGTCTATCGCTCGCTCCTGGAGGATTGGAAGAACGCCGGCCGGTCCGGCAAGAAGCAGGACGACGCCATGTGGGCCAAGTTCAAGGCCGCCGGCGACGTGCTCTACGGCGCGAAGTCCGAGATCGACGCCCACGACAACGAGGAGTTCGCCGGAAACCTCACAGCCAAGCTCGAGCTGTTGACCGAGGCAGAGGCCCTGCTGAACGAAACCGACCGCACCAAGGCACGCGACGCTCTCACGTCGATCCAGCGCCGGTGGGACGCAATCGGCAAGGTTCCGCGCGAACAGGTCAAGGTCGTCGACGAGCGCCTGCGCAAGGTCGAAGCAGCCGTGCGCAAACTCGATGACGAGCACTGGAAGCGCAACAACCCGGAGACCAAGGCCCGTGCAGAGGGTCTCGCCGGCCAGTTGAACGACGCGATCGCGAAGCTCGAGGCCGAGCTCTCAGCGGCGCGGGAGAGCAAGGATGCCACGGCGATCGCCGAGGCCACCGACGCTCTCGAGACGCGCAAGGCGTGGCTGAAGGCCATCGGCCAGTAGCCCAGAGCGGTGCGGTTCCGGAGATCTGTCCACAGATCAGCGGAACCGCAGCCTGGGGGCCGGCGGGAGTCGCACTCTGGTCGGATGACCAGCCGTCACCCCCGCGTTCTAGCTCCCGTGCTCACCCCGGACGATCTGCCACTCGCTGAGCTGTGCGGCGCTCGGCTCGACGGTGAGGTCTACCCGCTCGGTGACTTCTGGTGCCCGATCGACGAACCCGACGGCCCACTCGGGAGAGCCCGCACCGCCGGACTTCTCGTTCCCCCTCGCGCGATCGCCGAGAGGATGACCGCCGCCTGGATCTACGGCCTCTGCCCGGAGCCCGCAAGGCACCAGTTCTGCGTGGACCTCGCCGCGCGCACGCATGTTCCGCCGTCGCCGCGACTCCAGCTTCGGGAAGTGCGCTGCGCACCGGAGGAAACCAGCACCATTGCGGGGCTGCCTGTGACGATGCCCCTGCGTACCGTCGTTGATCTAGCCCGGTCGCCGGAGCTGGATGCGCCCTCGCTCCCCCCATTGCTGGCCGCGCTCCTGCTTCTCGGCGGCTTCCGGGATGCGCACGTCGCCGTGCGCATCTGCCAGCGACAGAACCTCCCGCATAAGACGATCGCGTTGGCGCGCCTGGCGGCCGCGCAGGAGATCATGCCCCCTGTGCGGTGACCGACCCTTCCCCGCAACCACTCATACCCCACGCCTGCGCCCGAATCGCCGCTCAGCACCACGCCAGAGCGACCATGTGGGCGCACGCACGACGCACCGAAGCGGCTAGCCGTCGCTGACGCGGTAGACGTCGTAGACGGTGTCGATCCGGCGCACCGCGTTCAGCACGCGGTCGAGGTGGCTTACGTCGCCCATCTCGAAAACGAACCGGCTGAGCGCCAGACGGTCGCTTGAGGTGTTGACCGTGGCGGAGAGGATATTGACGTGGTGCTCGGAGAGAACCCGGGTCACATCCGAGAGCAGCCCCGACCGATCGAGCGCCTCTATCTGGATGTGCACGAGGAAGACGCTCTTCGACGTCGGCGCCCACTCCACATCGATCATGCGTTCGGGTTCCTTCAGCAGCGACTGCACGTTGTGGCAGTCGGCCTGGTGCACGGATACCCCGGAGCCGCGGGTAACGAAGCCCACGACCTTATCGCCGGGCACCGGGGTACAGCACCGGGCGAGCTTGACGAGGATGTCCGGGGCCCCGCGCACGAGCACGCCGGAGTCGCTGTTGCGCAGGGTCTGCTGGCGGCCGCGCGGCGCGACGGGGAGATCCGTGTTGTCGCTTTCCTCGACGCTTTGCAGCGACGCGACAACCTTCTCCAGCACCGACTGGGTCGATACGTGGCCTTCGCCGACGGCGGCATAGAGGGCCGACACGTCCTCGTACTTCATCACCGCGGCGACTTCCGCGAAGGAGTCCTGGTTCATCAGCTTCTGCAGGGGCAGGTTCTGCTTGCGCATGGCCCTGGCGATCGCGTCGCGGCCCTGTTCGATGGCCTCGTCGCGGCGTTCCTTCGTGAACCACTGCCGGATCTTGTTCCGGGCCCTGGGACTCTTGACGAAGCCCAGCCAGTCCTTGCTCGGACCCGAATCGGGATTCTTCGAGGTGAACACCTCGACGACGTCGCCCGTCTCAAGGGTGCTTTCGAGCGGCACCAGACGCCCGTTGACCTTGGACCCCATCGTGCGGTGGCCGACCTCCGTGTGCACGGCGTAGGCGAAGTCGACCGGGGTCGCGCCGGCCGGGAGACCGATGACGCGTCCCTTCGGCGTGAACACGTAGACCTCTTTGGCGCCGATCTCGTAGCGGAGCGAGTCGAGGAACTCGCCGGGGTCGGCCGTCTCCGCCTGCCAGTCGGAGATGTGCGCCAGCCACGCCATGTCGGTGTCGCTCTGCGGACCGGGGCCGGAGCTCTTGCCGTTGACCTGTTCCTTGTATTTCCAGTGCGAAGCGACACCGAATTCGGCGCGCTCGTGCATTTCCTGGGTACGGATCTGGATCTCGACCGGGCGACCGCTCGGGCCGAGCACCGTGGTGTGCAGGGACTGGTACAGGTTGAACTTGGGGGTGGCGATGTAGTCCTTGAAGCGTCCGGGGATCGGGTTCCAGCGGGCATGGATCGCGCCGAGCACCGCGTA
>JBDTAA010000198.1:0-7579 GCA_039924805.1 Cryobacterium sp. | reverse complement strand
CGAGGTCGCGCAGGATCTCCTGCGGTACGTGCTCGTGGTCGAAGGTGATCACGTCGACGGTTTCCGCGAAGGCGAGCACGACGTCCCTGTTGCGATAGTCGCCGACACCGGACGCGGCCACTTCGGCCGACATACCCTCGTGTTCGGCGAGTACACGGATGTTTATCCCGAGGTTGATCGCCGCGGGGATCATCATCCGGGCCAATTGGCCTCCGCCGATGACTCCAACTGTCTTGCCCATGTGTCTACCGATTCCTGTCCGTGCAACAGACCATTGGGCGCCCCACGACAAGCATGCGAACTCGGCCGCCGCCGTAGACTGCCGCGTGCGCGGGTTTTCCTGTTGCGACTCTCACTTTACTAATCGGACGGATGCCTGTGACAATCGTGAGGCCGCAATGGAGTCGCGCGCGGGCGCTGGCCGCACAACTTGCGAGGTTCGCGGCCGTCGGCCTGGTCGGCTTTGCGGTGGATTTCACCGTCTTCAATCTGTTGCGCACGACCGTCTTCGACCCGGATCTCGTCGCCGCGGGCCCCGTGTACTCGAAGATCGCGGGGGCCGCGCTCGCGATCCTCGTCAACTGGATCGGAAACCGGCTCTGGACCTTCGGTGCGAATCGCCGCACGGATGCTGTGCGCGAGGGCGTCGAGTTCGCCCTGGTCAGCCTGACCGGACTCGGCATCGGACTCACCTGCCTGTGGGTCGGCAACTACGCCCTCGGGCACACGAGCCTCGTGGCCGACAATGTCTCCAACCTGGTCGGGCTCGGCCTCGGCACCGCCTTCCGGTTCACCCTCTACCGGATCTGGGTGTTCGCCCCGGGCCGAGCGCGTCGGATCCGTCGGATCCGTCGGATCCGTCGGATCCGTCGGGAGCAGGCCACGGAGCGTCCCGGTGGGCTACCGCGCCCAGGGCACGGTCTGGTTGGCGAGGGTTGACTGCTCCAGCCGTCGGGACCCGAGGAGCGCGTGGGACGCCTCAGAGAGGTCAATCAACACCTGCTGCACCAGGTAGGCGTTCGGAACGTCTTTGAGCACGAGCGGATGCTCCTGGCCCGAGTTGATGCGCACGTCCCCGGTCCCGAACAGCGACTGCAGCCAGCTACGCCGCACGGCCACCTCGTAGCCCCTGCTGTGCAGCAGTTCCTGGCGAGTGCTCACGAAGACGCCGTGTCGGAAGATGATCCGACGGGTGGTGATCGTGTAGCGCCGCTTGAGCCAGGTGACGAAGGGCAGAAGGCAGAGGAAGAAAATGCTTACGCCTGCCCCCGCGGCCACCAGCATGTTTTGCCACGGCTCCGGCATGCTGCCGAGAAAGTAGCTGGTCGCCGCGCAGATACCGATCAGGAGGACCGTCGGCACGGCCAGCACGCGCCCGTGCGGGCGCAGCCGGGCGACGATCCGCTCGACCGGGGGTTCGTCGGCCGGCAGTGCGGTCCCGATCCCTGTCCCGGTGCTAATCGTCATACCCCTATTAATACCGTAGGTGGGTCACATCGCCGGCGGCGACAGCCTGCAGCTCCCCATTCACCTGGTCCTCCACGATCAACCGGCCCTGCGTGTCTATGCCGATAGCGGTGCCGACCAGGTCGGTCCCCCCGGGGAGTTCGACCCGCACGGCGGAACCCAGGGTTCCGCACAACTCGGCGACCTGCTCGCACAGCCCGCTCGCCACCGCGTCGCCGCCGGCAGCGATGAAGGCACGGGCGAGGCCGCGGAGTTCGGTGAGGTAGCGAGCGAGCACGGCATCCGGGTCCGGATTCCTGTGGGTGACCAGCAACAGGGATGTCGACGTGAGCGTTGGCAGGTCGTGCTCGTCGAGGCTCAGGTTGAGGCCAGCGCCGATGACGAGGCCGCTCGCATCCGGGAGCAGTTCGGAGAGGATGCCAGACACCTTGTAGCCGTCGATGAGCACGTCGTTGGGCCACTTCAGGGTGACCTCGTGGCGCGGCGCCTCCTCGCCGAGCCCGTTTTCGGGCCCGGGGGCGGCCTCGACCACCTCACGCACCGCCCGCGTCATTGCCGCGCCAGCCAGCAACGGGAACCAGCCGAGATGGTCGGGCGGCAGGGCCAGACCGTCGTCCCCGACCGGGCGGACGAGCACCGAGACGGCCAGCGACTTGCCGGTCGGCGCGAGCCAGACGCGACCGAGACGGCCGCGCCCCCTGGTCTGGTTGTCGGTGACGACCACCGAGAGGTCCGGCCAGGCGGCGGAATCCGGCCCGGCCGCGTGCTCGACGAGGACGTCGTTGGTGGAGCCGGCCTCTGCCAGGTACTCCAGCCGCGAGGCAACCCTGCTGCTCTGCGGAAAATCCATGCGCACCTCTTCCCGTGGCCTACTCAGGCTATTCTCCCGAATCGAGCCCGAAACCCCCACTTTCGCCCCCGGTGTGGGCTGGCCGGTAGAGTAAACCGGGTGACTGAGAACTCGCCCGCTTCGGGCCCCGACATGTACACGACCGCCGGCAAGCTCGCCGATCTCAAGGTGCGCTACCACGAGGCCGTGACCGCCAGCGGCGAGGCGGCCATCGAGAAGCAGCACGCCAAGGGCAAGATGACCGCCCGCGAACGCGTCGACATGCTGCTCGACCCCGGATCCTTCGTCGAGATCGACGAATTCGTGCGGCACCGTACCGTCGCCTTCGGCATGGAGAAGAAGAGGCCGTACGGTGACGCCGTCGTCACGGGCACCGGCACCATCCACGGCCGCCAGGTGTGCGTGTACTCGCAGGACTTCACCATTTTCGGTGGCTCACTCGGCGAGGTTGCCGGCGAGAAGATCATCAAGGTGATGGACCTGGCGCTGAAGACCGGGGTGCCGATCATCGGCATCCTGGACTCGGGCGGAGCGCGAATCCAGGAGGGCGTCGTTGCCCTCGGCAAGTACGGCGAGATCTTCCGCCGCAACACCGCCGCATCCGGGGTGATCCCGCAGATCTCGATCATCTGCGGCCCCGCCGCCGGTGGCGCGGTGTACTCGCCGGCCCTCACCGACTTCGTGATCATGGTCGACAAGACCAGCCAGATGTTCGTCACCGGCCCCGACGTGATCAAGACCGTCACCGGCGAGGATGTCGGCATGGAGGAGCTCGGCGGGGCGCTGACACACAACACCGTTTCCGGTGTCTCGCACTACCTCGCCAGCGACGAGCCAGACGCGCTCGACTACGCGCGCACCCTGCTCAGCTTCCTGCCGGACAACAACCTGGCCGAGCTGCCCGTCTTCGACACGGAGGCCGAGCTCGAGGTCACGGATGCCGACCAGAAGCTCAACACGATCATCCCCGACTCTCCGAACCAGCCCTACGACGTGAAGACCGTCATCGAGAGCCTCGTCGACCACGGCGACTTCCTCGAGACCCAGCCGCTCTTCGCGCCGAACATCGTCGTCGGTTTCGCCCGCATCGACGGCCGCTCGGTCGGCATCGTCGCCAACCAGCCGCTCGCCATGGCCGGGACACTCAACATCGAGGCCGGTGAGAAGTCGGCCAGGTTCGTTCGGTTCTGTGACGCCTTCTCCATCCCCATCCTCACCCTCGTCGATGTGCCTGGCTTCCTGCCCGGCACCGACCAGGAGTGGACGGGCGTCATCCGTCGCGGCGCCAAGCTGCTCTACGCCTACGCCGAGGCGACCGTCCCGCTCGTCACTGTGATCCTGCGGAAGGCCTACGGCGGTGCCTATATCGTGATGGGCTCCAAGCAGCTCGGTGCCGACATCAACCTCGCCTGGCCAACCGCCGAGATCGCAGTCATGGGCGGCCAGGGCGCTGTCAATATCCTCTACCGCGCCGAGATCAAGAAGGCGGAGGCGGCCAACGAAGACGTCGCAGCGGTGCGAACACGCCTGGCAAACGAATACACGTACAACGTGGCCAGCCCCTTCCTCGCGGCCGAACGCGGCGAACTGGACGGCGTCATCGAGCCGGCGGCGACCCGAGTCGCGATCACGAAGGCCCTGCGGGCGCTGCGAACGAAACGTGCCAGCCTGCCTCCGAAGAAGCACGGGAACATCCCTCTGTAGGGGACATCATGAACACACCAACGCAGCCACGCGACTTCGACCCGTCGGAGCTCGTCTTTCTGACCCCGGGGGTCAGCGACACCGAGATTTCCTCCGTCACGGCCGTGCTCCGCGGCCTGCTGCGAGAGGAATCGGACAGCATGCGCGCGGCACCGAGGCGCGGGCAGACGGCCTGGCAGATCAGCCAACGCGGAATCCGCCAGCCGATAACGCCGGGATACGAGCGCTGGCGTAGCTTCTCCGCGCGCTGATCGCTGCGTGGTGGACTCGGAGACTGTCCCCCAAAATGACGACTTTCTCACCCCCACCGGATCATGCAGTATGTGTAGTGCTCGGTGTAGCTCGTAGAGATGCACCACCCGCCAGCCGGTGACTAGGGTAAGAAGTCGGCTCAGGGGCGCGCCAGGGTGGCATTCGGGTTGTTGCCCTGGCCCAGAATGCGAGAGGGGACCAACCTCAGGTTGGTCCCCTCTCGCATGAAACGACAGCTGCCCGTGAGCGCGTCAGTGAGTGGATGCGCGCTGGTCGCGCGGGATCTCCAGCCACAGGTCGACTTCGTCACCTGGACTGTCCTGGCCGAGCGCGCTGACGCTGGGGTCTGCGCTGCTCAGCCCGACGACGGTGATCGCGGTCTCGGATCCGTTCGCCGACGTGCGCGCGATGATCTTGTCGGCCTTGGTAGACCCGATCGCCTCCGCGAGCCTGTTGAGCACCGCCTCGAGATCGTCGCCGGCCAGGTCGTCGATGGTGCCCTCGTCGAGCAGAGTGACCAGCGCACCGCGCCGTCTGGCCGCCATGACCTCCTGGCGCACCGCGTCATTGAGCAGCTTGCGTCCGCGGATCTCGTCGCGCACGGCGGCCTCCAGGTACCGGCACTCCTGCCGTTCCTCCTCGTCCAGCTCGCCGCTGCGTCCGATGATCCGCCGCAGCATGGGCGCCGCGAGACGGATCGTGTGCGCCAGGCGCACCTGCCGCTCGTCGAGGTGCGCCTCCTGCGCGGCCTGCCATTCGGTGGCCTCCCGCTCCGCCAGGGCGTACTGCCGGGCGTCACGGCCGGCCTTCGCGAGGGCGCGTGAGGTCAGGATGGCGACCACGACCCAGACCACACTTCCGATGACGCCCATCGACCCGAGGGCCGCGGGGCCGGCCCAGATGATCGTGTGCACCATCAGGAATCCGACTCCGACGAGGGAGGCCGCCTGCTGCTTCCTCGTGGCGGTGATCGTCATCAGCGTGCCTACCGCGGCGACGTACCACGTGGCGTATCCGTTGTTCGGGGACGTGCCGTCGAGCTGGCTGCCCACCAGGAGGGGAATCGCGGCGCAGACCGCCACGTTGAAGAGCCCCAGCCAGAGCGGCATCCGCACCGGTCCCGTGGGCCACAGGCTGAGCATCGTGGCGACGGAGTACAGGCAGATTGCTACGATCGCGGGGGCAGGGTGGTCCGGCGCACCGAGCGAGTAGATGCCGAGCACGACGTGGTACGTGGAGAAGAGGGCCGCGAGGGCGAGGACGAGGCGGCGGGGCACGGTGATCATGGCTGGGCTCCCCCCTCGGGCAGCGCGGCCTCCGGCAGTCCGAGCACCGGGAACTCGTCGGTCGAGAACAGGCCAACCAGCGGGTCAGGTTCCCCGGCCGGACGCGGCCAGTCGATGACGATCCTGGTGCCGTGTCCCAGCGCCGTGTGGACCTCGACCGATCCCCCGGCGCTCGTGACGCGGTCCTGGATCGAGACTCGCAGGCCCAGCCGCTCGCTGGGAACCGTGTCGGGGTCGAAACCGACACCCGTGTCGGCGATCTCGATGGTGCAGCCGCCCTGGAGGTTGGGTTTCATGGTCAGGGTCCTCGCCACGGAACCACCGGCCGGACCCGCGTGCTCGAGGCTGTTGACCATCGCCTGCACGGTCGCGGAGTAGATGGCCTCGCTCGCGTGCACCGGCACGGACTGGGGGGCGAGATCCTGCTCGGAAACCACGAAGGGGCTGGCTATGGCGGCGGCCGCTTCGCGGATACGACGGCTGAGGCTCGAGAACGGGATCACGGTCTCGTCGCCGGCCGACGCCGAGCCGGCCTCTTCGAGGCGAGCCAGCGCATTCCGTGCCATCGCTGCGGCCAGCGCGGAGGCCTTCGAGCTTCGGGCACCTGCCGCGGAGAGGAGGGTTGCCAGCACCGTGTCGTGCACGATCGAGTCGACCTCGACCCGTTCGACCTCCGTGGCGTGTTGGCGCACCGCGCGCTCGTACCTGTCCAGGGCGTTCAACTGCGCCCCGTCCACGGCCGCGGCCGCCTGCCGCAGCATGACGATGATGATGAGCACAACCAGGCCGAGCAGCATGGCGTATACCGCGTCGAGTGAGGCAAGGAGGAGGTCGGCGGCGCCGCCGGATGGGGTCAGTCGGATGATCCCGTAGACGATGGGAGTGAGCACCGTGTATACGACGGCCCAGCCCACCCGGAAAGCAATCGCGGCACACGAGGTGGCCACCGTGCAGAGGAACCACAGCCAGGGCACGCCGTCGAGGACCGTGGTGCCGTCGAGCATCAGGAACGGCCAACCGATAAGCGCCAGGCCGTAGACAAGGGCGACGGAGCCGGTGGCCACCCTGATGCCCCTTTTGATGATCGCCGTGATCAGGACCGACAGCAGTGCCACGGCAAGGACCGAGGGGGCGATGACCTCCAGGATCGGCCTTCTCAGCTCCGTCTGGTCGATCATGAGCGGCAGCGCCTGCAGGGCGAAGACCACTCCGACACCGGCGACCGAGCGGGAGATGACCGTTTCTATCTGCGCCCGGCTGATCGGCTTGCGCGGCTGCCTCGCCTTGCCGATCAGATCCCTCCCACTGTGGTCCAGGGTTCCCGATCCGTCGGTGCCGCTGCCCAGGCGAGCGGCCGGCGCCGGCCTAGCCGCGGCCATCTCCGCCGTCCGGGTCGAGCCCGGGAAGGATGCCGTCTTCTACCGCACGGCGCAGCAGGTCCACCTTGGTGGGTGCCGGCCGTCCGACCTCGATGTACTTCACGCGGATGCGGTCGAGGTATTCCCTGGCGGTCGAGTGTGCGATGCCGAGCTGCATCGCGACCATCTTGAGCGGGAGCCCGGAGGCGTACAGGTGCAGCACGTCCCGCTCGCGGCGGCCCAGCTGCGCCTTGGCGAAGTCGCTGTCGGCGTCGATCGCCGTGGCCCACTCGAGGTTGTTGAGAACGTCTCCCCGCGCCACCGTTGCGACGGCCGCCATCACGGTCGCGGTCGCGGAGGACTTGGGGATGACGCCGGCCGCGCCTGCGGCGAGCGCCTCACGGACGAGGGCGACCCGGTCGGCGATGCTGTGCACGAGCACCGACGAGCCGGTGCTCTGCGCGAGCCTCACGTTCTCGGTCACGACCGACCCGTCGCCGAGCGACAGGTCGAGCACGATCACGTCGCAGCTGCGGCCGGCGAGGCCGTCGACGAATTCCCCGGCAGAAGCCGCGGTGTGGATGACTTCGTAGCCCGCGTTCTCGCAGGCAGCCTTGAGCCCCAGCCGAACCGATTCGTGGTCGTCAATGATTCCGACCCGA
>JBDTAA010000197.1:0-5541 GCA_039924805.1 Cryobacterium sp. | reverse complement strand
GTGGTGGCCTGCGCGGCAGTCCGCGCGGCGACTACGTCGTGTTTGCTCACGCGGCCTCCGGGGCCGGTGCCGGTCACGCCGTGGAGGTCGACGCCGTGCTCGCGGGCCATTTTGCGCACGATCGGGGTCACGTAGATCGGGCCGGACGACGTGCTCGGGCTTTTCGTCGCGGCGGGAGTATCTTCGGGCGATTGGGTTGCAGCCGCCGGCGGCGTCGCGGTGGGAGCCGGTGCGGGTTCGGGTGCGGGTTCGGCCGAGAGTTCGGGGGAGGCAGCGGCGGTTTCGGCGGAGGCTGCGGCCTCCGGCTCGGCGGCCGCGGGAGCAGCGGCCGCCAGGGCCGATCCGTCTCCGATGATCGCCAGTACCGTGCCGACGGCGACGGTCTCGTCTTCCTGCACGAGGATCTGTTCCAGCACCCCGCTGAACGGGGAGGGGATCTCGGTGTCCACCTTGTCGGTGGAGACCTCGAGCAGGGGCTCCTCGATCTCAACCCGCTCGCCGACGGCTTTCAGCCAGCGGGTAACGGTGCCCTCAGTGACACTCTCGCCAAGTGCGGGGAGGCGGACCGATTCGCTCATGCGATTGTCTCCTTTGAGAATCTGGTGATGCGGCCGCGACCAACGGCGGTGAGGCCTCACCCACCGTAACGCACAGAGTTTCCATTTGTCGACAGAATCTTCTCGCGATGCGGAATTTACGCGGTGCGGAAACCTGGCCGTGAGGGTGCCGGGAGCGCCTTGACGGGCGCCGCGCGGCAGCTTAGGGTATATTCCGATAGACAAAATCTTTCTTCCGCTAGGTGGTAAAGAGAATCGAGAAGGGTGGTCAAGTAGATGTCTGCTGACCCATATGCAGGAACGGTCGCGACGGACTCGTCGCCCGAGCAGCACGATCTCCCGACGCGCGAGCGTGTGGCGAAGATCGTGGTCGCCGCGGAGATCGCACGATCCTGGCTGCTCGTGCCCGCCACGAAGCCGGAGACCTTCGACGAGGCGGTCGCCTCCCGCGCCGACGCCGTCATCCTCGACATTGAAGACGCCGTCGACCCGCTGAACAAGCCCGAGGCTCGTCGTGCGGTTGCCGAATGGCTGCGCGCCGGCGGTCGCGCCTGGGTGCGCATCAACGACGTCACGACCCCGTACTGGGCCGAAGACATCGCTGAACTCCGCGGCTCCCCAAACCTCCTGGGTGTCGTGCTCGCCAAGACGGAGTCCGCCGAGCAGGTGGAGAACACCTCCGAGCGACTCGGCGGAGCCGTTCCCGTCGTGGCGCTGATCGAGTCTGCCCTCGGCATCGAAGAGGCGACCTCGATCGCCCGGGCCGCTGGCGTCTTCCGGCTCGCCTTCGGCAGCGGCGACTTCCGCCGCGACACCGGCATGAGCGCCGACCCCGAGGCGATGGCTTACCCGCGCGCGCGCCTGGTCGTTGCCAGCCGCGTGGGCAACCTGCCCGGGCCGATCGACGGCCCGACGGTGGGAACGGGGCACCCGATCCTGCGCGAGCAGTCCGCCATCACCGTTTCGATGGGAATGACCGGCAAACTCTGCCTCGCGGCGGAGCAGACGCACGTGGTCAACGAGGTCATCTCCCCGTCGCCGAGCGACGTGCTCTGGGCGCTGGACTTCCTCTCCGACTTCGAGAGCCGAGGACGTGTCGTGCGCGACGGCAGTGACCTGCCGCGCCTCGGCCGCGCTCAGAAGATCGAGAAGCTCGCCCACGCCTTCGGCGTGCACCCCAATCCCTGAGCAACCCACAACAAGGCAGGAGCTCCGCGTGAGCATGACCAAACTTCAGCAGGGCGACGCAGCCCCCGCATTCAGTCTCAGTGACGCGCACGGCTCCGTCGTGAGCCTCGCCGGGCTGCGCGGTTCCAAGCTTGTCGTCTACTTCTACCCGGCCGCGTTTACCGGCGGCTGCACGACCGAGGCCTGCGACTTCCGCGACAACCTGGCGTCTCTGCAGGCATCCGGCTACTCGGTCATCGGCATTTCTCCCGACTCGGTCGAACGACTGGCCGAATTCGCCGAGGCCGAGTCGCTGAGCTACCCCCTGCTCTCGGATGCAGACCACAGCACCGCTGAGGCGTGGGGAGCCTGGGGCGAGAAGGTCGTAAACGGCGAGCAGCGCATTGGCCTGCTCCGTTCGACCTTCGTCCTCGACGAGCAGGGAGCGGTGGCGGCGGCCCACTACAACGTGGATGCCGTCGGACACGTCGCCTCATTGCGCAGCGAACTGGGGCTCTGAGCCGGCGCGTGACGGCGTGGTGGGGGTCGCCGACCGATGCCAGGCGCCGCCCCCACGGCCCTATCGCTAAATCCCCGGCGCCGCGGTCAGCCGCGACCGTCGAAGGGCATCCCCATCGCTGTGATGGTGAGGGAGCCGATACTCACGTTGGCAGGTAGCTGAGCCATCAGCAGTACCGCGCGAGCGGCATCGGCGACCGCGAAGGTGGGCTCGACCCGCACGGAGCCGTCGGCCTGTAGGGCGCCCGCCGAGGTGCCGATCTCCTGGGTGATCGCCGTCTGCACGTTGCCGATGTCGATCTGCCCGCAGCTGATCCCCCAGGCGCGCCCGTCGAGCGCGACGGAGCGCGTGAGGCCCGTGATCGCGTGTTTGGAGACGGTGTAGGCCAGAGAGCGCGGTCGTGGGCGCTGGGCGGAGATTGAGCCGTTATTGATGATTCTCCCGCCGGGAGGGCTCTGCCGCTTCATCAGGCGCACCGCCTCCGCCGCACAGAGCATCGTTCCCGTCACGTTGACGGCCAGGGTGTCGTTCCAGTCCTGGAGACTGATCTCGTCGACCATGCCGCTCGGGCCGAGCACGCCGGCGTTGTTGAAGAGCACGTCGATTCGGCCCCACCGCTCGTCCACCGCAGCGAAGATCCGCGTCACCTCCGACTCTTCGGACACGTCGCCGGGCACGACGAGGGCCGAGGAATGACCTCCGGCGACCTCGTGCAGCGGGCTCGGGCGCCGCCCGACGAGCGCGACGCGCAAGCCGGCCTCCAGAAACGCCTCTGCCACTGCACGTCCGATCCCGGTGCCCGCACCGGTGACCACCGCCACCCGTGCAGTCGTTGCGTCGTCCATGTCACTCCTTCTTCTCATTGGTGTCCGTGACGGCCGTGATGGCGCCCAGGCCCCCGTGTCGTTCGTACCTCATCGTGGCGGGCCGCCGTCGAGCGAGCAAGCGGGCCGCGGGCCGCGCCCCAGAAAAAAATGCTTGACATAGCAGCCGCGACCGCGTTCACTATTACTACGCAACGGAAATACTATTCCGAATTGTGGAAACTGCAAGGTAAGGAAGCCGTATTGTCACTGGAGACATTCAATCTGAGCGATCGCGATCAAGCGCGGGCGGCAATTCGTCCCTGCGTTGATATCGATCGCTGGATCGACGCCGTCGTCGATGCTCGCCCCTACTCCAACGTGGAGGACGTACTGCGGGTCGCGCGGGAAGCCGCCGACCCCTGGAGCGAGTCTGAGATCGATGGTGCGCTGGCGCACCACCCCCGCATTGGGGAACGTGCCGCGGGTCACAACGACGAGGCCAAGCTGTCCCGCTCCGAGCAGGCGGGGGTGGATGCCACGGACGACACCGTGACCGCCGCCCTCCTGGAAGGGAACCGCGCGTACGAACAGAAATTCGGCCGCGTCTTCTTGATCCGGGCAGCCGGACGCAGCGCACGAGAAATCCTTGACGCACTGCAGACGAGACTGCGCAACACCGCCGAGGAGGAGATCGCCGTGGCTGCCGAGCAGCTGCGCGAGATCGCCGTCCTCCGACTTGAAGGAGTCGTCGGTTCATGAGTCAGATCACCACCCACATCCTGGATGCGGCCTTCGGCCGGCCGGCAGACGACGTCGCTGTCGTGCTGACCGGGGCCGATGGCGTCGAAATTGCCACGGGCCAGACCGACGCCGATGGCCGAGTGAAAGACCTGGGCCCTGAGCGGCTCGAACCAGGTGCATACCGGCTCAGTTTCGCCTCCGGCGAGTACTTCGCCCGCACCGACCGCGACACCTTCTTCCCGGTCGTGTCGATCGATTTCTCGGTCACCGACTCCGAGCAGCACTATCACGTACCGCTACTCATTAGCCCGTTCGCATACTCAACCTACAGAGGGAGCTGACCATGTCAGAGAGCAAGATCATCCTCGGCGCTAACCAGTACGGCAAGGCAGAAGTGCGCCTGGTTCGCGTCACCCGCGACACCGACCGGCACGAGATCGAAGACCTCAACGTCAGTTCACAGCTGCACGGTGATTTCGCTGCGGCGCACCTCGACGGCGACAACGCCCACGTCGTCGCCACCGACACCCAGAAGAACACGGTCTACGCATTCGCCAAGGACGGCGTCGGCGCCCCGGAAGACTTCCTGGTGCGCCTCGGCACTCATTTCGTCGATGACTTCGACTGGGTCACCGGTGGTCGTTGGTCGGCAGAGAAGTACACGTGGAGTCGGATTCCCGTCGATGGCGAAGGGCACGACCACTCCTTCGTTCGCGGCGGCACCGAGACCCGCACCGCCGTCGTGCTGATCGAAGACGGCGCGCCGCGCGTGTTCGCCGGTCTGCAGGACCTCGCGGTACTCAAGTCCACCGGCTCCGAGTTCACCGGCTTCCCCCGTGACACGTACACGACGCTGGCCGAGGCCACCGACCGCATCCTGGCGACATCGGTGTCCTCGAAGTGGCGCTACAACACGCTCGGGCTCGACTATGACGCCCTCTTCACCGATGTGCGTCGCATTCTCCTCGAGACCTTCGCGACCACGCACTCCTACGCCCTGCAGCAGAGCCTGTACCAGATGGGCAAGAACGTGCTGGAGGCCCACCCGGAGATCGACGAGATCAAGTTCTCGATGCCCAACCTGCACCACTTCCTCGTGGACCTCTCGCCCTTCGGGCTGGAGAACCCCAACGAGGTCTTCTTCGCCGCAGACCGCCCCTACGGCCTGATCGAAGCGACCGTGCAGCGTGAAGACGCGACCGGCAACAGCCACGCCTGGGAGGGCGTGACGAACTTCTGCTAAACCCTCCACCCCCTTTGGTCAGGGTCGCGCACCGCGATCCTGACCGGCACCTCACCGCCGACAAGGAAGTCCGCAATGAAAACCTCAACGAAAAGCAAGCGCGTAACGACGGGTCGACCCGAAGACGAGCGGATGCCGATTGGCACCAGCTTCGCCTACGGCCTGCAGCACGTCCTCACCATGTACGGCGGCATCATCGCGCCGCCACTGATCATCGGTACGGCGGCCGGCATGACCGGCGCCGAGATCGGCCTGCTCATCTCAGCGTCGCTGTTCATCGGTGGCCTCGCCACTATTCTGCAGACGGTCGGCCTGCCGTTCTTCGGCTCGCAGCTGCCTCTCGTGCAGGGTGTCTCGTTCGCCAGCGTCTCGACGATGATCGCGATCGTCACGCAGGGCGGCGGAATCCAAGCCGTGTTCGGAGCCGTGATCGCCTCGGCGGCCATCGGACTCCTGATCACACCGATCTTCTCGAAGGTGATCCGGTTCTTCCCGCCGGTCGTTACC
>JBDTAA010000196.1:0-5300 GCA_039924805.1 Cryobacterium sp. | reverse complement strand
AGCTAAGGGTGGCAAGAACGCCGCTCCCGCGAAGTCGATCCGGGTAGGTGTCATCGATTACAAAGATGTCCCCACTCTCCGGAAGTTCATCTCCGAGCGCGGAAAGATCCGTGCCCGTCGCATCACCGGCGTCTCCGTCCAGGAACAGCGCCTCATCGCCCGTGCCGTCAAGAACGCCCGCGAAATGGCTTTGCTGCCCTACGCGGGCTCAGGCAGGTAAGGAGCCCTCATGTCAAAATTGATTCTGACGCACGAGGTCTCCGGACTCGGTGCCCCCGGCGACGTCGTTGAAGTTAAGAACGGCTTCGCTCGCAACTATCTCGTCCCCCAGGGTTTCGCTGTTGCGTGGACCCGCGGTGGCGAGAAGCAGATCAACCAGATCAAGGCAGCCCGCGTAGCCCGCGAGCACGCCACTCTGGAAGAGGCGCAGGCCCTCAAGGCCACGCTCGAGAACACCAAGGTCAAGCTGGTCGTCAAGGCCGGCGCGGGCGGACGCCTCTTCGGCTCCGTCAAGACCTCGGATGTCGCTGACGCAGTCGCGGCCGCCGGCCTCGGTGCGGTCGACAAGCGCAAGATCGAGCTCAGCCCGGTGAAGATGACCGGCGAGCACCAGGCGACTGTTCGCCTGCGTGACGAACTCAGCGCAACCATCACCCTCACGGTGGTCGCCGCTAAGTAAGCGACGATCTCCGCGGATGTAGCGGCGGGCCCCTCGGGGTTCGTCGCTACATCTATTTAAAACTGGCGACAGGCCCATTTCGGGGGGTGATTTCGCCCCATTCGAGACAGTGTTTATGCACAGGATGGCTCAGAATGGACAACGTTCAAGGCGCACTTGAGGGAAGTATTTACACACAGTTGTGTATAGATATAAAGCCTGGTCAGCGGCTAATTATGTCTCGAGTTCTTTAAGTTATCCCCAAGCGAGTCCACAGGTTGTGCACAAAGCCAACGGCGTTTCGCGCAGATAGTCCACAGAGTTATCCACAGGCACGTTTGGTGCCTAAGGGTGCGGTCCCTAGTGTGGGGCAGGCGTCCTCAGATGGAGCGTGCGCGCTTCTATGGATCCTGACTGTCACTGGGTCCTGATACACCGGAGCTACATACATCAAGGAGGCGTGGCGTGTCGATCGCTCACCTGGGTCTAGCCGATCAGCGCACTGGCGATCAGCGCGGTGCCACCGAGTACCGTGAGCGCACCCCGCCGCACGACCTCCTCGCCGAACAGAGCGCGCTCGGCGGAATGATGCTGAGCAAGGACGCCGTCGCCGACGTCGTCGAAACGGTGCGCTCGACGGACTTCTACATTCCGAAGCACGAGATCATCTTCGACGCGATCCTCTCGCTGTACTCGCACGGCGAGCCGACCGACGTCATCACCGTCACCGACGAACTCACGAAGATCGGCGAGCTCTCCCGTGCGGGTGGCGCCGAGTACCTTCACACACTGACCAGCCTGGTTCCCACCGCCGCCAACGCCGGCTTCTACTCCACGATCGTTGCCGAGCGGGCGCTCCTGCGCCGCCTCGTCGAGGCCGGAACCCGGATCGCGCAAATGGGCTACTCGGGCGAGGGTGAAGTGCTCGACCTGGTCAACACCGCCCAAGCCGAGATCTACTCCGTGACGGGCGGCACCCAGACCGAGGACTACGTCCCGCTGACCGACGCGGTCACGGCCGCCATCGACGAGATCGAGGCCGCCAAGCTCAAGGACGGCCAGATGAGCGGCGTCCCCACCGGATTCGCCGAACTCGACGAGCTCACCAACGGATTCCACGGCGGCCAGCTGATCATCGTTGCCGCTCGACCGGCCCTCGGAAAGTCGACGCTGGCGCTGGACTTCGCCCGCTCGGCCTCGATCCATCACGACATGCCGAGCATCTTCTTCTCGCTCGAAATGGGACGCAGCGAGATCGCGATGCGACTGCTCGCCGCTGAGGCATCCGTGCCGCTGCAGAGCATGCGCAAGGGAACCGTCGACGCGCGCGACTGGACGACGATCGCCCAAACCCGCGGCCGCATCAACGACGCCCCGCTCTACATCGACGACAGCCCCAACATGACCCTGGTCGAGATCCGCGCCAAGTGTCGTCGACTCAAACAGCGCGTCGGGCTCAAGATGGTGATCATCGACTACCTGCAGCTCATGACGTCCGGTAAGAGAGTCGAGTCCCGCCAGCAGGAGGTCAGCGAGTTCTCCCGAGCCCTCAAGTTGCTCGCCAAGGAGCTTCAGGTTCCCGTGCTCGCGCTCTCCCAGCTCAACCGTGGCCCCGAGCAGCGTGCCGACAAGATGCCGGCCATCTCCGACCTGCGCGAGTCTGGATCCCTCGAGCAGGACGCCGACATGGTCATCCTGCTGCACCGTGAGAGCGCCTACGAAAAAGACAACCCGCGCGCCGGCGAGGCCGACCTCATCGTGGCCAAGCACCGTAACGGCCCCACCCGCACCGTCACGGTTGCCTTCCACGGGCACTACTCACGCTTCGCAGACATGGTTCCCGGCGCCTAGCGTCCGCCTCAAGCCCGGCCCCGAGCGCGCTGAAGCGCTCACCTCGGCTCGCGATGCGGTTCGGCCTCCCGGGGCTTGGCCCAAGCCCCCACTACGCTACGAACACCAGTGCAGCACCGTTGCGCGCGTGGTCGGGTTCCTCCATCGGCCGCTACCGCCCCCGGCGTGCCGCCGCGAAGGGGAGTCACGTGAAAGTTGGAGTGCCACGAGAACGTCGTGAGGGCGAGCGTCGCGTCGCGGCCACACCGGAAACGGTCGGCCAGTTGAGGGACCTCGGCGTCGACATTGAGATCGAGGCCGGAGCGGGCGCCGAGGCGGGGTACGCCGACTCTGCCTACGCGGCGGCCGGTGCGCAGGTCGTGCCGCAACTCAACGTCGCAGAGCTGGACGGGTACTGCCACGTACGCCCGCTCACGCCCGACCTCGCGTCCCGGCTCCGCCGCGGCACGATCACCATCGGCCTGGCCTCTCCGGCGTCGGAACTGGACACCGTCGCCGCACTCGCGGCCGCCGGGGTCACCAGCTTCGCGCTCGAACTCGTGCCTCGAATCTCCCGTGCCCAGTCGATGGACGCGCTCAGCTCCCAGTCGCTCGTCGCCGGCTACCGTGCCGTGCTCGAGGCGGCCATCCGGTTTCCCCGCTTCTTCCCGCTGTACATGACGGCGGCCGGCACGATTCCGCCGGCTCGCGTGCTCGTGCTCGGCGCAGGCGTCGCGGGGCTGCAGGCCATCGGAACCGCCAAACGCCTCGGCGCCCGGGTCTCCGCCTACGACGTGCGCCCGGCATCCGCCGACGAGGTGACCTCGATGGGCGGCACCTTCGTCAACCTCGACCTCGACGCGGTCGAGGGCGCCGGCGGTTACGCACGCGAGCTGAGCGAAGACCGCGCCGTGCGGCAACGGGAACTGCTGGCGCCCCATGTGGCCGCAGCGGACGTTCTGATCACCACCGCGGCCATCCCCGGGCGCCCGGCCCCCCTGCTGGTTACCGGTGGCATGGTCGCCGCCATGAAGGCGGGTTCCATCGTCATCGACCTCGCCGCCGAAACCGGCGGCAACGTCGAGGGCGTGATCGCCGGGCAGGATCTCGCCGTGCCAACGACCGCGGGCGACGGAGACGTGACCCTCGTCGGCATGCGGGACGCGCCATCGGCCATGCCAGCCGATGCCTCGCGGCTGTACGCGAAGAACGTCGCCAACCTGCTCGCGCTGATGACCGCCGACGGCGTCATCGGCCCCGATTTCACCGACGAGGTCATCGCCGGGGCCTGCCTGACCCACGAGGGGCGGGTCACGCACCCGCCGACCGCCGCGGCACTGGAAGGAGAACGCTAATGGACCCGATCACACTCCTGACCGTGGTCGTGCTGGCCGTGTTCGTCGGCTTCGAGGTCGTCTCGAAGGTGTCGAGCACCCTGCACACGCCGTTGATGTCGGGCGCCAACGCGATCCACGGGATCATCCTCATCGGCGCGATCATCGTCGCCGGTCAGACCACCGAGGCCGGCCTGCTCGTGGTCGCCCTGATCGCCGTCGTGCTGGCGACCGCGAACCTCGTGGGCGGCTTCGTCGTAACCGACCGGATGCTGGGCATGTTCCGCGGCCGGAAGCCCGGGCAACCGGCCGGTCCGACCACGCCGACAGCACCCACCGCGCCGACAGGAGGGGGCAAATGAGCCTCCTGTCCCCGCAGTGGACCGCCATCCTCTATCTGATCGCGGCGGTCTGCTTCATCCTCGCCCTCAAGGGACTCAGCTCGCCGCGAACCGCGCGCCGAGGCAACCTGATCGGTGCCGCCGGGGCGTTCGTCGCCGTCGTCACGGTGTTCCTCTCCGCCAGACTCGAAAACATCCCGGCCATCCTCGTCGCGATCGCCGTCGGCTCGGCCGTCGCCACCCCGATCGCGCGGCGAGTGCAGATGACCCAGATGCCTCAGCTGGTTGCCCTCTTCAACGGGGTCGGCGGCGGGGCGGCCGCCCTGGTCGCCCTGCTCGAACTCGGCCACAACGCCGACGCATGGGTGCGGGTCGCTGTGGTCTTCACGATGCTGATCGGTGCGGTCTCCTTCGCCGGCTCGGGAGTCACGGTGGCCAAGCTCCAGGAGCTGATCACCACGCGTCCGCTCATCTTCCCAGGCATGCGTTGGGTGATGACGACCGTGCTGCTGGCCGCGGTCGTGGCCGGCGGGTTCGTCGTCGCCACCGGATCCGGCGGTTGGGCCATTGCCCTGCTGCTCCTCGGGCTCGCGGCCGGTCTGCTGCTAGTGCTCCCGGTCGGCGGCGCGGACGTGCCGATTGTCATCTCACTGTTGAACGCGTTCACCGGGCTCGCCGTGGCGGCGTCCGGAATCGTGCTCGACAACCTGCTGCTCGTCGTCGCCGGCACCCTCGTCGGTGCGAGCGGCACGATCCTGACCCGGGCGATGGCATCGGCCATGGGCCGAGGCGTGAGTGGGATCATGTTCGGCGCGTTCCGCGGCGGGTCGACGGCCGGCTCAACCACGCAGAGCAACCGACCGGTGCGGTCGTCGGGGCCGGAAGATGTCGCCGTTCTCCTCGCGTACGCCCAGCGCGTCATTATCGTTCCCGGCTACGGACTGGCCGTCGCCCAGGGCCAGCACACGATCGCCGAACTCGCTACCACGCTGGCCGCCCGCGGCGTCGAGGTGGACTTCGCGATCCACCCGGTCGCCGGTCGAATGCCCGGCCACATGAACGTGCTGCTCGCCGAGGCAAACGTGCCCTACGAGTCCCTCAAGGAAATGGCGGAGATCAACCCGGAATTCAAGCACG
>JBDTAA010000195.1:0-8261 GCA_039924805.1 Cryobacterium sp. | reverse complement strand
CAGTGGTTCGGAGACGGTGTGGTGTTCGCCGCGCTCGAGCCCGGTGCTACTGGCAGCATCGACTGGGATGATTACGGCAGCTTCCCGATCGAAATCACCGAGGTGGTGCCCGACGGCTCGTTCGGCTTCCGTTGGTCGGGAATCCCCGCCGAAGAGCTCGACGAGTACTCGACGCACGTGCGCTTCACTATCGCCGATGCTGGTCCCGGGACGGATGTCACGGTGATCGAATCGGGCTTCGACACACTCCCCGGCGGCACCCGCTACCGTCGCGAACGTCTTGAGCAGAACCGCGAGGGCTGGGACGTCGAACTCGACGAGCTCGCGACCTTACTCGAGGGTGTCACCCAGTAGTTCACGATTACGAGGGAGTCGCTCGACGAGCTGGCCACGTGGCTCGGCCGGTAGAGGATTATTTGGCAGAGCGCAGAGGATGTGCGCGAAAGCGCCGAAAAATTGCCCAGTGATTCAGCGGTCTGTGAGTTATAGGAAACAACCCACCACAGGGATGTTCCTGGAACTCCCTGGTTTCGTTCCTGGAACTAGACCGAAAAGAAACGCCTCCGAGTATTCGGAGGCGTTTTTTTGGTGTCTGGCGGGTGTCGAAGGTCGGGGACACCCTGTGCTCGAGGGTGATCGAGTGGATTAGCGACAGCGCGCGACCGAGAACAGTCTCGAGCGAAGGTTTCGGGCGCTACGAATTGTCCTGGTCGCGCGCTGGTCAGAATGCGTCGGCCGCGGAAGCGCCGGTGTCGGGTCCAACCGTTCTGCGCACCAAGGCTCCTGCCAACGAGTCTCCGACGAAGCGAGCGAACCGTTCCAGGCTCCAGCCCCGCTGCAGAACGAGCAACTCGTAGAGCTCGGGCGAGCTGTTCAGCCACATGACGTCGATGGCCTCCTCAAGGCTGACATCGTCACGCAAGAACCCGCGGCTCTGCATGAAGCGCGCGTTGTGCTCCATCCGCTCCAGGCGCTGCTTATTGCTCTCCAGCAGGAGCGCGGCCATGCCCTCATCGGTGGCAGCCGCGGTCCGCACGAGCAGGAGGATCGGCGTGACCTCGGAGGCGACCTCGGCGGTCAGCGCGCCCCACTTGCGCATGAGCGACTCAGGGTCAGTTTCATACAGCCGCATTTCGTCGGAGCGCTCGTAGGCCGCGGTCGCCCCCCGGCCGCCCAGGCCACGTTCATAGATTGCACGGACCAGCCCCGACTTGCCGCCAAAGATCTTATAAATCGTCTCGACAGACACACCCGACTCGGTGGCGATCTCCGCGACCGTCGTCGAAAAATAGCCGGCCTGGAGGAACTTCTCCTCGGCAACGTCGAGAATCGCATTCCCGTTGCGCCGGGCCTGCGCCTGGCGACCTCTGGAGTCATAACGACGTCGACTCTTGACCGTGTCCATAAATGGGTCCAGACTTCTGTATTAAGTAAATGCCACTGTAACAGAAAGGCATGCAGTGAACCAATTAGCCGAAACCGGCGTGGCGGATACCGTGACCAGACTCGCGCGGGCAATGAACGCCCACGATCTCACCGCCTTGGTGGCCTGCTTCGCGGATGACTTCGTGAATGAAACACCAGCACACCCCGAACGGGGATTCACCGGCAGCGAGCAGGTGCACCGAAACTGGAGCCGGATCTTCAGCGGCATACCCGATTTCCAAGCGGAAGTGGTCCGGTCGATCGTGCACGGAAACACCGCGTGGACGGAATGGGAACAACGAGGCACCCGGCGTGACGGCGCCACGCACCTGATGCGGGGCGTCGCGATCATGACCGGTTCCGAGGGCGTGTTGACGCACGTGCGGTTCTACCTCGAACCCGTCGAACTGACGAGCGGCGACGTCAACGCCGCTATCGAACGAACAATGGGCGCCCCAGGAGGAGCGCCCCGGGAGGAAATATCATGATTCTCGTCGTCGGAGCCACCGGCCAGCTCGGTGGGCGCATTGCGCGGCGGCTGCTGGAGCGCGGTGACACTGTCCGCGTGCTTGTGCGCGACCCGTCCGCATCCGCAGGCCTGGCCGAAGCGGGGGCCGACATCGTTGTCGGCGACCTGAGAGACAAGGAGTCGCTTCGCCGGGCGTGCGCGGGTGTGAGCGCGGTCGTCACGACGGCCAACTCGATGTCCCGCGGCGGGGAGGACACCGTCGATTCGGTCGATTTGACCGGCAACGCAAACCTCATCGATGCGGCGGCCGAGCGGGGCGTCAAGCGGTTCGTTTTCGTGTCCGCGCTCGGCGCCGACGTCAACAATCCCATGCCGTTCCTCCGAGCGAAGGCCGTGGCCGAGCAGAAGCTACGCGACAGCGGTATGGCATGGACGGCGCTCCAGCCCAACGGCTACATGGAGCTGCTGGCCCTCGCCATCGTCGGCGGCCCGGCACTGGCCGGTCAACCGGTCACGCTAGTCGGAGAGGGTCGGAGGCGGCACTCCCTGGTCTCCATGTCGGACGTCGCCGAGTACGCGGCCCTGGCGCTGGGGCGCGCGGATGCCGAGGGGCAAGTTCTCGTTATCGGCGGACCCGAGCCGGTTTCCTGGCGCGACGTCATCGCGGCGTTCGAGAAGGAACTCGGTCGCGACGTGCCCGTTCGTTTCATTCCGATCGGGAGCTCGGTGCCGGGCATGCCAGACATGGTCGCCGGGGTCCTGACTGCATTGGAAAGCTACGATTCCCCACTTGACACGAGCGCGCTGGCGGCGCGCTACGGCATCACGCCGACCTCGCTCGGCGACCTCGTGCACGGTTTCGTAGCCGAGGCCTCCCGCACGGCCACGGATCCGGCTTAGCTGCCGGCCTCGTTGAACTGGGCGTTTGCGCTTTCCGGTGCTTTTGCGGTCGTGCCGGAAAATGCCACGCGAATCTCAGCGCGGCGTTCAGGCGCGCTCTGAACGTCCTGCCGGCCATCGTGGAAAGCCCGGAGCCGATTGCGGGCGGTTTGTGACCCCGGACACGCCGAATGGTATTGACAATACAAACTTCTGTATACAGAATACAGAAAGTTGATTTTCTCCCGTCCGGAAGAGGTGCCCGTATGTCCAGTGCTGTGTCCACAATGAGAAGGCTGGTCGCCATTGGCGCGGCTGCCGCGCTTGCCCTGTCAATGGCCGCCTGCAGCGGCTCGTCCGGAAGCTCCGACTCCAACACCGTCGTCTGGTCGACCTGGGGTACACCGGAAGAACTCACTCGATACGAGGACTTCAACAAGGACTTCATGAAGCGCCATCCCGATATTAAGGTCAAGCTTCAGCCGGTGGCCTCCTATGGCGACTACCACTCCAAGCTGCTCGCCCAGTTGACCTCGAACACTGCGCCGGATGTCTTCTACATCGGTGACGACAAGATAGGCCAGTTCGTGGACGCCAAGGTGCTCATGCCACTGACGGACCTGATGCAATCTGACGCCAGCCAGACCAAGCCGGATGACTTCTACCCGGGCCTCTTCGGCGCAGCAAAAACCAACGATGAGATCTACGCAGCGCCGAACGACTCCAACCCCGACGTTCTCTGGTACGACAAGACCGCGCTCGCTGCCGCCGGCGTCACCGAAGACCCGGCCGCACTTGCCGAAGCCGGAAAATGGACCACGAAGACCTACCTCGAGATGAACGCCAAGCTCAAGGCCGCCAACCTCACAGGGTCCATGTTCTGGAATTACTGGGCCACCCACTACAGCTGGATTTCCGCGCAGGGAGGCGAGGCGTTCGACGACGCCGGAAAGTTCATCGCCAACACCGACAAGACGGCCGTCGCCGCAACCAATGCCTTCGCCAAGAAGTTCCAGGACGGCACCTTCGTCGTCGCCGACACGCTCCCGGAGGGCGCTGGCGCCGACAGCCTATTCGTTTCACACAAGGCGGGCTTCTTCTCCCAGGGCCGCTACACCATCGGTACCGTCAAGTCGGCGGGTGAAGAAGCGAGCTACGACATCGTGCGCTGGCCGACCCCGGACGGGGTCGCATCACCGACCGGCGTCGCAGCCTCCTACCTCGCAATCAATGCGAAGACAAAGAAGTCGGATGCCGCATTCACGTTCTGGACCGAATTCCTGAGCGCCGAGGGCCAGACCTTCCGCCTCCAGGGCGGCGGCAACGCCGTCCCGTCGATCAAAGGCGCCGACGACGTTGTAACCCAAGACAACTACCCCGCGCACGCGCAGACATTCCTCGACATGCGTGACATCGGCTTTGCGGACTACGCCGCCGAGGCTGTCGTCCCCGGCCTCTCGACCGATGTCAGCGACCTCATGCTGAAGCTCTACGAGGGTAAAAGCGACGCGCAGGCCACCCTGGATGCGGTTGCCGACCTCGTCTCCGCCAGGTCAGGCAAGTGAGGCTGACTTGTGACTACCGTGAGTAGCTCGCTGACCGAGCAACCACGTCCCGTGTCACCTGCGCCAGGCGGGCTCCGGAAGGAGTCCGCCTGGCGGCGCAAGGACCGCCGCTGGGGCTATTTCTTTGTGGGCCCACAACTCATCGGTATGGCCGTATTCGTGCTCGTGCCATTCGTCGGGAGCCTCGTCCTGGCCTTCGCATCATGGGACGGGCTCACCGATCTCACCTGGGTCGGTATCGACAATTTCGTCTCCCAATTTCAAGACCCGCTGCTCCACCGCAGCATACTGAACACCCTGCTCATCGCGCTCATCACGGTGCCGATCGGTCTCGGCTTCTCCATCGTCATCGCCGTCGCGCTGGAGAAACTGAAGTCCCGCACCCTCTACCTGGTCATGTTCTTCGCCCCCGTCGTCACGAGTACGGTCGCCGTCGCCATGATTTGGCAGCAGATGCTGCGCGCGGACGGCGTGGTGAGCGACCTCATCTCGAAGGCCTTCGGCATCGCCCCTCCCGACTGGCTCGGCGACCCCAAACTCGCGCTGATCTCGGTCTGCATCGTGTCGATCTGGGCATCAATGGGTCTCAATGTCATTATCGTCCTAGCTGGCCTGCAGAACATTTCGGCGTCGGTCATCGAGGCGGCCAAGCTCGACGGTGCCGGTGCGTTCACGCTGTTCTGGCACGTCCGGATCCCCCTGCTGTCGCCAATTATCTTCTTCTCGTCGGTGATCGCCTTCATTAGTTCGTTGCAGACGTTTGACGTCGTCTACGTGCTCACCTCGAACGCGGGTCCGGACAACGCGACGCGGACGATCGTTTACCACATTTACGATCTCGGCTTCGGACGCTTCGAGTTTGGACCGTCAAGTGCCGCCGCGGTCATTCTGCTTGTGCTGACTCTCGTGATCACTTCCATACAGTTCGGTGTCCAGAAGAAATTCGTCCACTACGAGGATGGTGCCGAATGACCAACGTCGACATAGATCTCGCCGCCCCAGGCGGCACCAGCCGTTCGATCTCGGGAGCCGCCCGCACCCGCGCGAGCCTCATCCACATCGTCCTGGCGGCGGTCGGGATCGCGATGGTCTTCCCGTTCCTGTGGATGCTGATCACGTCGTTCAAGACGCTGCCACAGTTGCTTCAGGACCCGCTCAGTTTCTGGCCCGCGCCGTGGACCTTCGACAACTACGCCAACGCCTGGAACGCGGCCCCGTTTGCCCAGGCGTACATGAACAGCATCTACATCACGGTGCTTGCAGTCGTTGGGACGTTGCTTACAGCGTCGATGGCCGGCTACGCGTTCGCCCGTATCAAATTCCGTGGCAGTCGGGCGCTCTTCATCCTCTTCCTCGCAACACAGATGATTCCCAAGCAGGTCACCCTCATCCCGTTCTACCTGTTGATGAGCAACCTCGGCTGGGTCGACTCGCATCTGTCCCTCATCGTGCCGGCCATGATGGTCAACCCCTTCGCGGTATTCCTCATGCGCCAGTTCGTGCTGTCGCTGCCCCGCGAGCTTGAGGAAGCAGCGATCGTCGATGGGGCGGGCCGTCTGCGGATCTTCTGGAGCGTGATCCTTCCCAACCTCCGACCCGGACTTGGCGCGCTGAGCATCATCGTCGCCCTCGACGTCTGGAACTCGTTCCTGTTCCCGCTCGTGCTGCTCAACAGCCCTGACCTGTTCACCGTGCCGCTCTTGCTGTCGAGTTTCCGCGGCCAGTTCGGCTCGATCAACTACGGCCTGGTCATGGCGGCCTCGGCCGTCGCCACGATTCCGATGCTGATCGCCTTCGTGATCGGCCAACGCAAGATCATCAGCAGCATGGCTGCTTCGGGTCTCGGCGGCCGTTGACCGCGCACGCAGGGCCAGACACCACCGGGAAAGAGAATTCAGTGACGACGACGGATGCCTTGATCGTGCAGGTCAGTAGCCAGCTTGACCTCGTGGCCGCGCCGTTCACCCTGCCGCGTTCGCGCATTCTGGTGCAGCGGCATCCGGATGCCGACACGTCGGCCCCGACCACATCGTTGCGGGTCAGCATGGCCGAGTACGAACGCCGTCTCGCAGACTGTGTCGTCTTCGAGTCGTTGTCGGTGGCCGACACGAGCGGGCGGTTGCTGCCGGTCACCCGGGTGCTACCGCACCAGATCGAGTTCGACCACGGGCGCGTCACGCTCGGCTTCGCCGGCCCACATGCGCTCAGCGTCGGGCTATCCGAGATCGGGTCGACCGGGGCGCAACAGCCGGTTGCCGCAGGTCTGGTCTCCGGCATCGTGCCCGCCTTGTCGTGCGAGCTGCGCATCGAGCTGCCGGGCGGGGGCCAACGCAGGCAGGCCTTGGGTCCCGGGAGGGCGGCATCCGTTCTGCTCAGCATCGGTACCGACCGCGTCGCCATCCGGACTCCGGGCAGCGACCACCACGACCACCTCGAACACCTACGGCAGGCCAGGCAGCTCTGGATCGATTGGTTCGACCGCTGCCCGCGCGTGAGGCCAGACCTGCAGGCGATGACCGCGATGTGCTGGTGGGTGCTCGGCGCCAACATCGTCGAACTCCCCGGCCAGGGCAGCGCCCGCGCGGTCGTACCGTCAAAGATCGGCTACGTGGGACTGTGGCAGTGGGACGCCTATTTCATTGCCGTCGGGCTGCGCCACGGCGACGCCGAACTGGCACGTGAGCAGCTGGATCTCGCCTTTCGCTTTGCGACGATCGACGGCCAACTGCCCGATGTCGTGCACGACGAGGGCGTGCTCGCCTCGAGCGACGACCTGCCGCCCGCAGACCGTGAGACCCTGCGTGCCCACGGATCGAGCGTTGCCGACCCGAGCGTTCCGGTGCCACTGACCAAGCCGCCGTTGGCCGCCTGGGCGCTGGGAAAGGTGCTCGAAAAGACCGCATCGGCCGACGTCGACACGCTCGTGGAGTGGACGGACGCGGCCTGGCAGACGGTCGCCCGCTCCCAGGACTGGTGGTTCGCCGGCTCCGACCTCGACGGCGACGGCATGCCGGAGTACGGCCACCCATACTCGTCCGGCCTCGACGATAGCCCCATCTTCGACGGCCCGTTCCCGCTGGCCTCGCCCGACCTCGGCGCCTACCTGGTGCTGCAGGATCGGCTCCTCTCCAACCACTTCGCCACAGCAGGTGAAACCGACAGGGCAACGGCCTGCGCCAGGCGCGCGGACCGCACCCTCGAATTGCTGCAGCAGATGTGGGATGCCCCGACCGGCCGCTTCCTCTCCCATGCCGGTGACGAGGTCGTGACCTCATACACTGCCGTCAGCCTGTTGCCACTGCTGACCGGCGAACTTGTGCCCGAACAGGCAGCATCGCTGGTCGCAGCGCTCCACGATCCCGTTCAGTTCGGCACGCCGTGGGGCGTACCCACCGTCGCGGTCGGAGACCCCGACTTCTCAGTCGAGCGGATGTGGCGTGGCCCGGTGTGGATCAACATAAACGCCCTGCTCGTCGAGGGTTTGGACGCCTCCGGTTTCGCTGAGGAGGCTGCCCGTCTGGCCGAGCAGACCGTGGCGCTCGTCATCAACGGCAAGGGCCCGAGCGAGTACTTCAATCCGGTAACAGGCCAGAAGGCCAAGACGGCGACGACATCCTTCGGCTGGTCGGCCGCCCTTTTCGTCGATCTGGCGGTGCGCCTGACCGCCTGAAGTCCCTGGCCCAAAAATTAGGCGCCAGGCCGTATGCTATGTACTGTATTCAATATGCAGTAGTGCGACGAGGCGCTGACTGCCGATCGACACAATCGATCTCTCCAATGGGTTTCACGGTGGCTGCCGAATGGCGGTCGCGGTTCAGAAGTAGCGGCCGGGGGCATTGCGAGGCGATTATGACTGTCACAATCTTTGAGAACGGTGTCTTCCACAACCCGGCCCGCCCGAGCGCCATCGTCGTGCGCGACGA
>JBDTAA010000194.1:0-9326 GCA_039924805.1 Cryobacterium sp. | reverse complement strand
TCCGAAGACTCACCGGTGATGGCCGGTTCATTGTCGTTCCGCCAATTCTACCCTGCGCTCTTCTCCGCCGCGCACTCCTGGCCCAGCGCAGTCCTAACCCAGCGCGGCACGGTATCCGTCGCAGGCCGGCGCGATGCCCGCGTCCACGTACGGGGCAAGGGTGCCACGAGAGACGCCCGAGGCTGCCCAGACCCCGAAGGCGGCCGCGGCGGCCGCCAGCACGGCCATCGCGAAACTCCGACGGGCGAGGTCTTCGCCTGCGTCCTGCGCGCCGACGCGCGCCGCCAGAAACTGGGCCAGGAGCTCGGCCTGGTCCATGAAACGGGAGAGGGCTGATGCCTCGAGCGCGCTCCGCGTGCCCATCATCTCGGCCTGCGTCAGGGCCCACGGCACCCGGCCAGGCCCGAACCCGGCCGCCACCTCGTGCAGGGCCTGCCGCACCGCATCCGTCGCCGGAAGGTCGCCCGGGCAGGCGGCGAGCGCCCGCGGGAGCGCGGCCAGGCCGGCATCGACGTCGACCCACAGCAGGTCGCTCTTCACCGTGAAGTAGTTGAAGAGGGTGTTGCGGCTGACCCCGGCCCGCCGGGCGATCTGTTCAATCGTCGTGCCGGCGTACCCCTGCTCCAGGAAGAGCTCGGCCGCCGCCTCCTCGAGCATCGCTCGCGATGACCCACGAGGGCGCCCCGCCCTGACGTGCGTTCCATCGGTCATGCTGCTCCCGCGTTCCCTGATGTGCCCTACGATTGGACTCGGTTCATAGTATTTATGTACCGCGTCCAACAATTGCATACTCGGCCCTCCGATCGGTCGGGAAAGAGAAAAGCGCAAATGCACCCCACCGGGAACCCCCGCACCCGCCGCACGCTGATCGCCGGGGCGACCCTGACCGTCGCCGGCCTGCTGCTCACCGCCTGCACTGCCGGGCCGGCGTCCACGACGGCCGACAAGCCCGTGGTCGGCGGCACGCTGACCTACGCCTCCGGCGACGCCGAGCCCGACTGCCTCGACCCGCATGTGGGCGGCAACTACCCGCAGGCGCTCGCGAGCACCCAGTTCCTCGAGTCGCTGGTCTCCCGCGACACGGAGGGCGCCATCATCCCCTGGCTGGCCAGTACATGGGTGGAGGGCGAAGACGGCTTGTCGTGGGAGTTCACGCTCAAGGACAACGTCTTCTTCAGCGACGGATCCCCGTTCGACGCGGCCGCAGTGGAGGCCAACATCGCGCACCTCCAGGACCCGGCGACCGGTTCATCGACGGGCTACCTGGCCCTGGCGAAGGTCACCGGCACCGAGGCCGTCTCGACAAACGTTGTTCGCCTCACCCTCTCCGAGCCCGACAGCGCCCTGCTGGAGTCCCTCTCGCAGCCGTGGCTGGCGATGGAAGCGCCGAGCGGCCTCGCCCGCGGCCAGGAAGAGAACTGCGCCGCACCGATCGGCACGGGGCCGTTCGTGGTGAAGAGCTGGGTCAAGCAGGATTCGATCATTCTGGTCCGCAATGACAGCTACGGCTCCCCGCCGGCCGACGCGGCACACGACGGCCCGGCCTACCTCGAGAAGATCGTTTGGCGCTTCATTCCAGAGTCTGCGTCCCGCTACGCGGCCCTGCAGGCCGGCCAGGTCGACGTCATCGACAACGCCCAGCCCGACACGATCGTGCAGGCAGAGCAGGGCGACTCGATCCGCCACCTGGACGCTCCCCGGCCCGGCGCATCGAACCGGATCGAGCTGAACTCGAGCATCGCGCCCTTCGACGACCCGCAGGTTCGCGAGGCGTTCATCCTCTCCGCGAACATCGACGACGGCGTCGCCAGCCTCTTCCAGGGCACGACGAAGCGCTCGTACTCGGCGCTCTCCAGCGTCGAGGCGCTCGCAGTGGACCGCAAAGACCTGTTCGGCTACGACCCGAAGGCCGCGGGCAAGCTGCTCGACGCCGCCGGCTGGACCGAGAGGGACCCGGACGGGTACCGCACCAAAGACGGCAAGCGCCTGTCTGTTCGCTTCCCGATCAGCACGAATCAGTCCATCCCGGCGGAGCAGTCCCTGTTCGAGCAGATCCAGGCCACCGCAAAGGAGACCGGCTTCGACGTGCGGCTGACCCCCCTGGACCTGGGCAGCTGGTACGGAGCCCTCGGCGCTGGCGAGTACGACGCCGTGAGCGCCCCGTACACGAAGGTCGGCCCGGATGTGTTGCGCATCCTGTTCCACTCCGACGGGATCACCCCGGCGCCGAGCGGTTACTTCGCCAACCACGCGCAGGTCAACGACCCTGCGCTGGATGCCCTCCTGACCGAGGCCGGACGAGAGTCGGCTGCCGACAAGCGCAAGGCTCTCTACACCGAGGCGCAGGAACGGGTGCTCGAGGGGTTCTACATCCTGCCCCTCTACGACCAGCAGAACCACTACCTGCTCGGTGCGAACGTCGAGGGCGTGCGCGCGCTGCCGACCGTCTCCACGCCCACGTTCTCCGACGCGTGGCTGAACGGGTAGCGCGCACCCCGGTGCTCCGGCTCGTGGCGGCCCGCCTCGGCGGGGCCGCGTTCGTTCTCTGGGCCGTCGCGACGCTCACGTTCTTTGCCGTTCGGCTGATTCCGGGCGACCCGGCCGAGGCCATCCTCGGCGGCCCGGGTTCGCAGGCCTCCGCCGAGGCGATGGCGAGCGTGCGTGCGGAATACGGCCTCGACCAGCCCCTGTTCGTGCAGTACCTCGCCCAGCTGGGGCGGCTGGCCACGGGTGATCTCGGCCGCTCGTACGCGCTCAAAATGGATGTCGCCCCGCTCGTATTCGGCCAGCTGGGCGGCACGCTCGTGCTCGCAGGCCTGTCGTTGGCGCTGGCCTGGGTCATCGCCCTGGTCCTCGCCACCTGGTCCACCCGGGGCGGCAGGCTCGCGGCCCGGGTAGGCTCCGGGCTGGAAATCGTCGCGGCGTCCCTCCCCCATTTCTGGCTCGCCACGGCGCTCATCGTGCTCTTCAGCATCTGGCTCGGCGTGCTGCCGCCGATCAGCACCGTCGGCCCGGCAGGCCTCGTTCTCCCTGTGCTCACCCTCGCCATGCCGCTGGCGGGATTCCTCGGCCAGATAATGCGCGAGCCGCTCCTGGCTGCGCTCGAATCCCCCTTTGTTCTGTCGGCACGGGCCAGGGGCGAGGGCCCGCGCGGCATCCGCTGGACGCACGCGATCCGCCACGCTGCGCTGCCCGCGATCAGCCTCTCCGGCTGGGCGTTCGGCTCCCTGATCAGCGGGGCCGTCGTCGTGGAGACCGTTTTCGCCAGGCCAGGCCTCGGCCGTACGCTCCTGAACGCGGTGACCGTGCGCGACGTGCCGGTCGTCGTCGGCGTGGTCCTGGTCGTCGCCGTTGCCTACATTCTGATGACCCTCGCCACCGATCTGGCGAGCCGGATCGCCGACCCGCGACTGAGGCCAGCGCCGTGACCGAGGACAGCACCGCGAGGGGCGCGCCGTGAGCGACCTGGCCGTCCAGGCCGAGCTGGGCCTCGGCGCCAGGCGGCTGGCCGCACGCCTGCCGCGCCGGATCGGAATTGCCGAGGGGCTCGCCGCCGCCCTCGCCCTGTTCCTTGTGGTTGCCGCCCTGGCCCCGCAGCTCGTCGCGCCAGGCAACCCGCTCGCCATCGACCCGCTCTCGGCGTTCCAATCCCCGTCGGCCGGGCACCTGTTCGGCACCGACGAATCCGGGCGGGACATCTACACGCGGGTCATCCACGGCGCCGGCAACTCCCTGCTTATCGGCGTGCTCGCCACGGCGATCGGCCTCGGGTTCGGCGTCGTGCTCGGAACCATGGCCGGCATGCTCGGGCGGGTCGTTGACTTCAGCGTGAACCGAGTGCTGGAGGTGCTCTTCGCCTTCCCCGGCCTGCTGCTCGCGCTCCTGGTCATCGTGATCTACGGGCCGGGGGTGGCCACGGCTACTCTCGCCGTCGGCCTGTCCACCGCACCGGGATACGCGCGCATCATCCGCTCCCAGCTCGTGTCGGTACGCTCCTCGCCGTTCGTCGAGGCGGCCACCGTGCAGGGGCTGACGCCGTGGCGCATCCTGACCCGGCACATCCTGCCGAACACCCTCGCCCCCCTCGTCGTGCTCGCCACGCTCGGCATCGGCCAGGCGATCGTGTGGGCGACCGCGCTCAGCTACCTGGGGCTCGGCGCGCAACCGCCGGCCGCGGAATGGGGCGCCATGCTCTCGGCCGGCCGCACCTACATCACGTCGGCCTGGTGGATGAGCTTCTTCCCCGGCCTGTTCATCGTGCTCACGGCCGTGTCTGCGACCGCCCTCGGCCGTGCCATTGAGAGACGGATGCGCCACGCATGAGCGAACACCCCGTCCGCAGTACCCCGCCCGGCCCTGCCGCCCCGACGGCGTTGCGGGTGCGCAACCTGAGCGTCGCGTTTGGCCGCACCTCGGCCACCGACCCGGTCGTCTCGGGGGTCTCGTTCGAGGTTGCCGCTGGCGAGTGCCTCGCCATCGTCGGTGAATCCGGCTCTGGCAAGAGTGTCACGGCGCGCAGCGTGCTGGGCCTCGCCGGGAACGACGCCCTGGTGCGCGCCGACGAGCTGTCGATCGCCGGGAGCTCGGTGCTGGCCCTGTCCGAGGCGGACTGGCGCCGACGCCGCGGCCGAGACGTCGGGCTCGTGCTGCAGGACGCCCTCGTTTCCCTTGACCCGCTGCGGCCGATTGGACGGGAGGTCGGCGACTCGCTCCGGCTACACACCGATCTCGGCCCGGCCGATCGGGCCGCACGTGTTCTGGAGCTTCTCGATTCGGTGGGCCTGCCCGATGGGCGGCTGCGGGCCAGGCAGCGATCGGGCGAACTTTCCGGTGGCCAGCGCCAGCGGGCCCTGATCGCCTCCGCCATCGCTCTCGACCCGCCGCTGCTGATCGCCGACGAGCCCACAACCGCGCTGGACGTCACCGTGCAGGCACAGATCCTCGAGCTGCTCGAGCGCGTGAAACGGGGAGGCACCGCGCTCGTCCTGATCAGCCACGACCTCGCCGTCGTCAGCCGGATCGCGGATCGCGTGGCCGTCATGAGCAACGGCCGCATCGTCGAGACCGGCCCGACCGGTGAGGTGCTCGGCAACCCCCGCCACGCCGAGACGCGGGCGATGGTCGCGGCGGTCCCGTCCGGCAAGGCCCGCGGCACGCGGCTGGCGGGGAAGCCGGTCGTGTCGACGACACCGTCTCCCGTCATGCCGTCCGCGCCGCCCCCGGAGCGAGGCCGGATGCCCGGCCGAGCGGTCGTCCTCGAGGCGACCGGGCTGACCAAGCTGTTCCGGATGCCGGACGGCACCCGTTTGCTCGCGGTCGACGACGTCTCCTTCCGGCTCGAGCGCGGCACGACCCTCGGCATTGTCGGCGAGTCCGGTTCCGGCAAGACCACGACGGCGCGCCTCACCCTCGCGCTGGGCACTCCCGACCGGGGCGAGGTGCGGGTGCTCGGCCAGCCCTGGACGTCGGTCTCGGAGAAGACCAGGCGCCCCCTGCGCTCCTCGATCGGCGCCATCTACCAGGACGCCCTCGGCTCGTTCGACCCCCGGCTGAGCGTGGGCGACATCCTGCACCACGCCGTGGCCGGCGCACGGCCGCGCGGCACCGCGGCGGGGGGCGGCCGGCGGGAGGCGCAGGCGCGGGTGGCGGAGCTGCTGGGCATGGTGCGGCTCTCCCCCGGCCTGCTCGCCCGGCGCCCCCTCGAGCTCTCCGGCGGCCAGCGGCAGCGCGTGGGTGTCGCTCGCGCGCTCGCATCCGGGCCTCAGATCCTGATCTGCGACGAGCCGGTCTCCGCCCTCGATGTGAGCGTGCAGGCCCAGGTGCTCGACCTGCTCGACGAGCTGCAGCGCGAGCTGGCGCTCAGCCTCCTGTTCATCTCGCACGACCTCGGTGTGATCCAGCACGTCAGCGACCAGGTGGCGGTGATGAGCGAGGGCCGGATCGTGGAAATCGGCGCCGCGCATCGGGTGTTCGCAGCCCCGGACCATCCGTACACCCGTCGCCTGCTCGCCGCGGTCCCCCACCTCCCCTGATCCGCCTCCCCTGATCCGCACGACCGCGAAACCGCACTTGTGGTCGTCATGGGCGCGGCAAAGTCATACGGTCGTAGCAACGCTCTGATTGATGGAGCGATTTATGGTCAAGCTGTTTCCGGCTGGGACGCGGACGAAGTTCGTTGATTTGGTGTGTGACGGGCTGAGTCTGCAGGAAGCTGCGGCACGGTTCGGCGCGGTGCATCGAACGGGGGCGAGTTGGTGGCGAGAATCTGGTGCCATGGACATTGCACGAGGCAACCGTGGTGGGCTCGCTGATCCGGCCCCTAATCCGGAAGGGCCGGGTCGGGCGTTGAGTCTGGCGGACCGGGGGATGATTCAGATGGGTCGGCGCAAAGGGCTCAGCTATGCCGAGATCGGGTCGGAGCTCGGCCGGAACCGGTCCGTGATTTGGCGCGAAGTGCGCCGCAACACCAGCCCCGACGGGGAGTATTACGCCTCGGTCGCGCATGCTCGGGCGCATCAGGCCCGGCACCGGCCGAAGCCGTTCAAGCTGATCGAGAACCCGGAACTCTGCCGGCTGATCGAGGGATGGATGGATCAGGGCTGGTCACCGAAGATCATCGCGCGGGCGTTGGCGGAAGGCGCCAGCGGGGATCAGACTGGGCGGGTGAGTCACGAGACGATCTATCAGGCGTTGTATGTCCAGACCCGTGGCAGCCTGCGGGCGGACCTGGCCGCGAAGCTCTCCCTGAAACGCAAACAACGCGTGACCGCGTCGAACCGGCGAGCCTCCCCAAGCCCTTACAAGGAAGCGTTCACGATCAGCCAGCGCCCCGCTGAGGTCGCCGACCGGGCGGTCCCTGGGCATTGGGAGGGCGACCTGATCATCGGCGCGGGCGGGTCAGCGATCGGGACACTGGTCGAGCGATCAACGCGTTTCGTGATCCTGCTCCACCTGCCCGGCCGCCACACCGCTGACGAGGTCGCGACCGCGATGATCCGCGAGATGCTCGACCTCCCCGGGCATCTGCGCCGCTCGATCACCTGGGACCGCGGCACCGAGCTCGCCGACTACGCCCGCATCCAGGTCGCCCTGGACACGAAACTGTTCTTCTGCGACCCGCACTCGCCCTGGCAGCGCGGCAGCAACGAGAACACCAACCGGCTCCTGCGGTTCTGGTTCGAGAAAGGCTCCAACCTCTCAGCCCACAGCGCCGACGACCTCCGCAAGGTCGCTGCGACCCTCAACCGGCGCCCCCGACCGACCCTCGACTTCGACACCCCGGCCACCCGGCTGAACCGGCTGCTCCAGGCAGCCGAAACCACCAGCGTTGCCTAGACCACTTGACTTTGCCCGAGTTTTGGTGACCACAACTGCGGTCTCGCGGAGGTCGAAAGGCGGGTTGTCAGAGCATTGCCATGATCTGGCGGGCAATCAGCCGGCCGGCCCTGGCCGCCCCGATGGTGCTCGCCTGCGGCCCATAGCCGGCGAAGAATATACGCGGATCTGTCCAGGATGCGCCGGCGCCCACCGTCACGCCGCCGGTCTTCTCACGCAGTCTGAGCGGGGCGAGGTGTCGGAGTTCCGGCCGGAAGCCCGTCGCCCAAATGATCACGTCCGCCCCGGCAAACGCGCCATCCGCCCAGCGCACGCCCTCCGGCTCGACCGACGAGAACATGGGCTCGGCAACGAGCGCGCCTCGCTCGATGCCGGCGGCAATGCGACGGCTCACCGGAACGCCGGTGCCGCTGACGATACTGGGCAGCGCCCGGCCGGCGCGCGCGGCCTCGTCTTGCATGGCGACCGCCGCGGAGGCCCCCTCGAGGTCGAGCTCGCCCGTGTGCACCCAGTCGATCGGACGCCTGGAGACCCAGGTCAGCTCGGCGGCGACCGACTCCAACTCGAGCATGAACCCGATGGCGGACGTGCCGCCGCCGACGACGACCACCCGTTCTCCAGCGAAATCCTCGGCGAACCGGTACGTCGAGGTGTGCACGTGCCTTCCTGCGAAGGACTGCGATCCCGGATAGTGCGGGAGGAACGGTGAGCCCCAGGTGCCGCTCGCGTTGACCACGATTCGGGCGCGTGTGGCCGCGTCGCCGTAGGACGGCGATCGGGTCTCGACCCTGAGGTCGGCCCCCTGGTTGGACACGGAGGTGACGGTCACCGGGCGCACAACCCTCAGGTCGTAGTGCGCCTCGTACCGGTGGTAGTACTCGGCGACGACCTCGGCCGCCGGCCGCGACCGGTCGGCGGTCTCGAAGCTGACGCCGAGTGCGCGCATTCCCGGGAGGTCGTTGACCCTGTGCGCGGTGCCCAGGCGGAGGGCCGGCCACCGGTGCTGCCAGGCACCGCCCGCGTCGGGGCCTCGATCGAAAATGACGAAATCGCGATCAGCCCCGAGGTCGAACTTCCTCAGGTAGTGCGCGACGGACAGCCCGGCCTGGCCGGCGCCGATGATGACAACGGGCACACTCAACTCGCTTGTCATCACACCCCATTCCAGCCTCCGCCCCTGTGAATGGCGTCAGCGAGGGCTCGCGACCATCATGCTAAACTAGCGCCTAGTTTTCACCATTCCGTTCGGCAACTCCCCGGGTGATTCATTCCTCACCCGGCCTGGCATCGTAAGGGGGTCACGCATGGGGCGCGGCCGTCAAAAAGCAAAGCACACCAAGGTTGCCCGCGAGCTGAAGTACTTCAGCCCGGACACCAACTACAACGCGCTCGAACGCGAGCTCACGAGCCATCCGGCCTCTGACCCGCGCCTCGACGAGGACCTGGCCAAGTGGCCGGAATACGACCCGCCCAAGGCTGACGCGGACGAGCCCGACGAGTATGTCGACACGTACGCGAGCGAAGACGAGCAGAAGCGCGCCTAGGACGTCGTCCTCGCGCTGCCTGCTCGTCCCGTCACCTGGGACGAGGGTTTCCGAGGCGCCCGGATGCGACCGATCCGGTCGATCCCGCCGCCGTCACGCCGCCGTCACGCCGAGCTTGACCGTTCCGGTCGAGATCGCCAGGTGCGCGTGGGCAACTCGACCGGAACGGTCAAGGTCGGCGACGGGCAGCGAGCGGGTTAGCTCGCGAACGAACCGACGAGACGCACGGCCCCGCCGTTGACGCCCTTGGCGCCCTGCTCGAAGCCCGTGAAGTCGCGCGGAGTCATCGAGACCCGGCCGGCAACCCAGGCGGGGATGCCGTCTGCGGCCAGCCGCGAGATCACGGATGACGCGGAATCCGCTGCCACGACCGCGAACATGCCGATGCCCAGGCTCCAGGTGCCCTCTGAGCTTTCGAGGGTGGCGCCTGCCATGTCGCTGAGCACG
>JBDTAA010000193.1:0-3970 GCA_039924805.1 Cryobacterium sp. | reverse complement strand
CGCTGCTCCCGGTGGTTTCCGCGAAGTCGACGTGCTCGCCGACTATGCGGCCTACCTGCGCTCGCTCGTCGACCTGGCCGACATCCGCCCGATCAAGATCGTCGTCGACGCCGGCAACGGGATGGGCGGCCTGACCGTTCCCGCGGTTCTCGGTGGGGCCGTCGGCCTGGCCGGGCTGCCGATCGAGATCATTCCGCTCTACTTCGAGCTCGACGGCTCCTTCCCCAACCACGAGGCGAACCCGCTCGACCCGGCCAACATCGTCGACCTGCAGGAGGCCGTCGTCGAGCTCGGCGCCGACCTCGGCCTGGCCTTCGACGGCGACGCCGATCGCTGCTTTGTCGTCGACGAGTCCGGCCGGGCCGTCAACCCATCCGCCGTCGCGGCGATCGTGGCCCTGCGTGAGATCACGCGAACGCGAGCCTTGCAGCCGGAGGGCGATATCTTCGTCATCCACAACCTGGTCACCTCCCGCGCCGTGGAGGAGACAATCGAGGCCGCCGGGGCGATTCCGGTGCGTGCCAGGGTCGGACACTCGCTGATCAAGGACGAGATGCGCGCCACCGGTGCGATCTTCGGCGGCGAACACTCCGCCCACTACTACTTCCGCGACTTCTGGGGCGCGGACAACGGCATGCTCGCCGCCATGCACGTGATCGCCGAATACGGTCACCAGGACGGCCCGCTGTCCGCTCTCTCCGCCCGGTTCTCCCCATACGCGCAATCCGGCGAGATCAACTCGGCGGTGGACGATGTCCCGGCCGCCTACGCCCGCATTGTCGAGGCATACACCGGCCGGGCCGACTTCGACGAGTTTGACGGGCTCACCGTCACCGGGATGACCAGCACGGATGAACCGTTCTGGTGGTTCAGCGTGCGACCGTCCAACACGGAGCCGCTGCTGCGCCTGAACGTCGAGGCGGCCACCGCCAGCGAGATGGCGCGCGTCCGCGACGAGGTGCTCGAACTCATCCACGGTTAGCCCCCGGGGCGCACCCTGGCCCGCAGGCCCTGACTTGCCGGCCCTCACCCGCACTCCGCGGTCCGGCGCCTCAAACCTGACCGGATCGTTCTCCACCTGCGCCGATCGCGCGCTCGGCCGCTGGGCCGGATTCAGCATCGGCTGGCTCTACGCCTGGTTCTGGATCATCGTGCTCGGCATCGAAGCCACGGCGGGCGCGGCAATCGTGCACCGCTGGATTCCCGGCGTCGACCAGTGGGTCTGGGCGCTCGTGCTCAGGGTGCTGCGCACCGTCACGAACGTCGTGTCCGTGAAATCGTTCGGTGAGTTCGAGCGCTGGTTCGCCTCGATCAAGGTCGCGGCCATGCCCGGCGTGGACGCGCGGGTTCACCTCACCGGCCACGGCGGGTTCTTCCCGAACGAAAGCGCGGCCGTTCTCGGCGGCGTACTCGTGGTCGTCTTCTCCTTCTTCGGCGCAGCGCCTCCGTGGCCAAGAGCCCGTACGTCGCCGTGATTGAACTGTTCGGCATCCCCGGCGCAGCGACGATCATGGACGTCATCGTGCTGCTGTCGTGCCTGAACTCCGGCCTCTACACCGCGAGCCGGATGCTGTTCACGCTCTCCACGCGCGGGGACGCCCCGGCCGGCTGGGCGAAGATCTCCCAGCGCGGTGTTCCGCGGAGCGCGGTTGTGGCCTCGACCATCGTCGGCTTCCTCACCGTCGGTCTCAACTACATCGCCCCGGACACCGTCTTCCTCTTCCTGGTCAACACGTCAGGCGCGATCGCGCTCTTCGTCTGGCTCGTCATCGCCACATCGCAGCTGGTGCTCCGCCGGCGAATGGACAAGACAGAGGTCGACAAGCTCTCCCTCACGATGTGGGCGTTCCCGTACCTCACCTGGTTCTCCATCGCCAGCATCGTCGCCAGCTGGTCGGGATGATGGTCCTCGAGAGGACACGCGAGTCGTTCCTGCTCTCGCTCCTCCTGGCAGCCATCGTCGTCGGCTCGGGCGTCTGGCGCTACCGCGCCGGCAGCGTTGCCAACACCGCCCGCGCCGGGCAGGCACGTGTCGAGGAGCCGGAGCCGATCCAGACCGCATAACACCGTCCACCGCACGGACGTATGGCGGGTCCCCTCCGTAGCTGGGGGGCCCGAGCCGTCCCCGGGATGGCAAGATGGTCGCATGACGCTCGATTCGACCATCGTTCCCTCGTTCAAGATCGCGGATCTGTCCCTCGCGGAGGCCGGACGCCACCAGCTCCGTCTCGCCGAAAACGAGATGCCCGGCCTGATGGCACTGCGCGCCGAATTCGGCGACAGCAAGCCGCTCGCCGGTGCCCGCATCGCGGGATCCCTGCACATGACCGTGCAGACGGCCGTGCTCATCGAAACCCTCGTGGCCCTCGGAGCCCAGGTGCGCTGGGCGAGCTGCAATATCTTCTCCACCCAGGATGAGGCGGCCGCGGCGATCGCGGTCGGCCCGGCGGGCACCGCGGGCGATCCGTGCGGCGTGCCCGTGTTCGCCTGGAAGGGCGAGACCCTCGCCGAGTACTGGTGGTGCACCGACCGGATCTTCGACTGGAGCGCGGAGGCCCGGGCGGCGGGGGAGACCTGGTCGGGCCCGAACATGATCCTCGACGACGGCGGCGACGCCACGATGCTCGTGCACAAGGGCCGGGAATTCGAGCTGGCCGGCGCCGTGCCGGATCCGGCGGAGTCCGACAGCCACGAGTACCGGGTCGTGCTCGAGACGCTCCGCCGGTCACTCGACGGGTCGGCGGATCGGTGGACACGGATCGCCACCGAGATCGCCGGCGTCACCGAGGAAACCACGACGGGCGTCCACCGGCTCTACGAGTTGGCGGCCGACTCGCAGCTGCTGTTCCCCGCCATCAACGTGAACGATTCGGTCACCAAATCGAAGTTCGACAACAAGTACGGCATCCGCCACTCTCTTCCTGACGGTCTCAACCGGGCCACCGACGTGCTGATTGGCGGCAAGGTCGTGTTCGTCGCCGGCTACGGCGACGTCGGCAAGGGTGCCGCCGAAGCGCTCCGCGGGCAGGGGGCTCGCGTCATCGTCAGCGAGGTCGACCCGATCAACGCGCTGCAGGCCGCGATGGATGGATTCCAGGTGGCCCGCCTCGAATCGGTGGTGGAGCAGGTGGACATCTTCGTCAGCGGTACCGGCAACGTCAATGTCATTGGGGTCGACCACATGCTCCGGATGAAGCACCTGGCGATCATCGCGAATGTCGGGCACTTCGACAACGAAGTGGACATGGCGTCGCTGGAGAAGCTGCCCGGCGCGGTGAAGGTCGACATCAAGCCCCAGGTGCACGAGTGGCGCCTGCCCAGCGGGCGCAGCGTCCTGGTGCTCTCCGAGGGACGCCTGATGAACCTCGGAAACGCCACCGGCCACCCCTCCTTCGTGATGAGCAATTCGTTCACGAACAAGGTGCTGGCCCAGATCGAGCTCTACTGCTACCCGGAGAAGTACCCGGTCGGCGTGTACGTGCTGCCCAAGCTCCTCGACGAGAAGGTCGCCCGGCTGCATCTCGACGCCCTCGGTGTCGAACTCACCGTGCTCTCCCCGGAACAGGCCGGCTACATCGGCGTGCCCGTCGAGGGCCCGTACAAGGTGGACCACTACCGCTACTGACCCGTGAATCACCGGTCGCCCGGGTGGGACACGCCCGGGATTGCAGTTCTTTTGACGGTTGCGTCGGACAGCCGTAATGTTGTCTCTCGTCACCCCACAGGTGCGGAAAGCTGAAAGCTTCCCGGCCTCAAGCGGGACCAACTCCACGCAGACATAACGAAGATATTCGTGTTGTTTGTGTGATGACGTTTCGAGCTGTTCCACGTGGTGGGATTGTTTGCGGCGGAAATAGTTACACAGCTTGACAGGAACTGCTTCAGTGCAATGGCCTCGCGGTCGGCGGCTGGGTGCGTCCGATCCTTGAGAACTCAACAGCGTGCACAATGTCAAATGCCAAAAACCTCG
>JBDTAA010000192.1:0-9409 GCA_039924805.1 Cryobacterium sp. | reverse complement strand
TCTACCAGCTCGGCTTCCGGGTCACGGTCAACGCGGACAACCGTCTGATGAGCAACACCAGCCTCACGAAGGAGATGGCGCTGCTCAGCGACGCATTCGGCTACGACATCGACGACCTCGAGGTGTTCCAGCTCAACGCGGCCGCAGCGGCCTTCCTCCCGCTCGAGGAACGCGAGGAGCTGGCGGATGCCATCGTCGCCGGTTTCGAGAACGACTAGCCATCGTCGCCCCGGTCGGCCGGTCGCCCGTGCGAATAGTGACAGAACCATGACGCCCCTGCCGCTGCCCCTCGACGCCATCGAGATCGGCGTCCACGCCGACACCTGGCGTGCCGCGGTGACCGCCGCCGGCGACGCGCTGCACCGCTCGGGCGCGACCGAACCCGAGTACACGGATCGCATGATCGGCGTCATCGCCGATTTCGGCGCCTACGTCGTCATCGCTCCCGGCCTCGCCCTCGCCCACGCCCGCCCGGGGCCCGATGTGCTCGTCGAGGGCCTCAGCGTCGTCACCCTCGCCGAACCCGTGGCGTTCGGGCATCCACACAACGACCCGGTCAGCGTCGTCGTGGGCCTGGCCGTCCGGAACTCCGACGAGCACCTGCACTTCGTCGCGGCACTGGCCAACGTGTTCAACGACCCGTTCGTGATTCCCGCGATCGCCGCGGCGACGGACGCCGAGACCATCCGGATGCTGCTCGGCGTGAACGATTCGCACCAGGCAGAGTCATGAAAATAGTGGTCATGTGCGGGCTCGGCATCGGGACTTCCGCGATCCTCAAGGTCAACGCCGAGCGGGCGCTGCTGCGCCTCGACATCGACGCGGAGGTCACGGCCACGGATGTCGCCGGCGTGCGCGACGTGAGCTCCGACGCGCAGGTCATCCTCACCTCGTCGGAGCTCGCGCACGCCATCGGCAAGACCAACGCCGACGTCATCATCATCAACAACTACTTCGACCTGGACGAGCTCACCGCGAAGCTGGAAGCCGCCCTGGGCTAGTCACCCGCGACGGGACCTACGCGATCAGCTCGCGCATGCCACGGTCGAGCATCTCGAGGGCTTCGACCGCGGCGGCCCTGCGCTCCGGAACCGTGCCGATCGAGGAGTGCGTGTCGAGGTACACCTTGAGCTTCGGCTCCGTGCCGCTCGGCCGCACCATCACGCGGGAGCCATCGGCGAGGCGAATCCGCAGCACGTCGCTGGCCGGGAAGCCACCGACGCTCTGGCTGAGGTCGTCGATGGAGTCGACCAGGATGCCGCCCACGGACGCCGGCGGGTTCTCGCGGAGTCGCGCCATCACCCGGCCGATCTCCGCGACGTCGGTGACGCGCACCGAAATCTGACCGGAGGCGAAGTGCCCGAAGCGCTCGCTGAAGCGGTCGAGGTGCTCGGCGATGGTGACGCCGTCGGCCTTGAGCTCGCTGGCCAGGGAGAGAAAGGCGAGGGCGGCGGAGATGCCGTCCTTGTCACGCACCACGGTGGGGTTCACGAGGTAGCCGAGGGCCTCCTCGTAGCCGAAGATCAGGCCCGGCGCGCGGGACACCCACTTGAAGCCGGTGAGGGTTTCGACGAAGTCGAGTCCATACGCCGACGCGACGGATGCCAGCGCCGGTGACGACACGATCGAGCAGGCGAGCGTTCCGACGGCTGCGGCGGTGCTCTTGGCCGCGATCTCGGCGGCCCGCCAGCCCAGGATCGCACCGACTTCGTTCCCACTCAGGCGGCGATACCCGTCGGGCGAATCAGCATCGGGGATAGCGACCGCGAGACGGTCGGCATCGGGATCGTTGGCGATGATCAGCTCGGCACCGGCCTCCCGGGCAGTCGCGTAGGACAGGTCCATGGCGCCGGGTTCCTCGGGATTGGGGAAGGAGACCGTGGGGAACGCGCCATCCGGTGCGATCTGCGCGTCGACGAGCGTCGGCAGCTCGAAGCCGGCGGATTCGAGCACGCGGCGGGTGGTGTCCCAGCCGACGCCGTGCAGGGCCGTGTAGACGGCGTTGACCTGCGCGCGCGGCGGCGGCGCCACGCCTGCCGTCGCCGCGATGTAGGCCTGCACGACGGACTCGGGGGCGGTTTCGTAGGCGGCGCGCGGCAGCTCGGGCACGAGGCGTTCGGCTGCGACGTGCAGGATTTCGGCGGCGATGGCCGCGTCGTCGGGGGCGACGATCTGCGAACCCTGGTTGTCGCCGCCGAGGTAGACCTTGTAGCCGTTGTCGTTGGCCGGGTTGTGCGAGGCCGTCACCATGACGCCGGCGCTGGCGCCGAGGTGCCGAACGGCGAACGCCAGCACAGGGGTGGGCAGCAGGCGGGGGAGCAGGATGGCGCGCACGCCGGCTCCCGCCATCAGCGCCGCCGTGTCGGTGGCGAACACCGCGGAATTCTTGCGGCCGTCGTAGCCGACGACCACGGAGGCGACCTCACCGTCGCCCGCGCGGGCGAGGAGGAACGCGGCGAGGCCGGCTGCGGCCTGGGAGACGAGCACACGGTTCATCCGGTTGGAGCCGGCGGCGATCTCGCCGCGCAGCCCGGCCGTGCCGAAGGCGAGCCGCTCGTCGAAGCGGGAGTGCAGATCGGCGAGGGCGGCGGGCTCGCCGGCGGCGGCCGACGAGACCAGCAGGCGCAGTTGGCCCCGCGTTTCGGAGTCGGGGTCCTGGCCGAGCCAGGCCCTGGCCGCGGCGATGACCGGGTCGGCGGAGGGCGCGGCGGCCGCTGCGGCCCCGTCGTCGATCGTGTCCAGGACGGCGGTGGCCGGGAATGCGGATGTGTCGGGATCGGCCTGTGCGTCGGCCTCGCCCGACGGCGTCGTTACTGCCGTCGCCTCCGTCGCCTCCGTCGCCTCCGTCGCGGCGTCGGGGGCGGCGTGCCGTCCGCGTGCGCCGGGCTCGGTGCCGTTCTCGAGGCTCACAGGGCGGCCACGATCCGGGCGAGGAGGGCGCTGATGACCGGTTCGGCGTCGCGGCCGGCCTCAAGGACCTCGGCGTGGCTGAGCGGTTCCGTCTGGATGCCGGCGGCGAGATTCGTGATCAGCGACATTCCGAGGATCTCCATGCCGGCCTGCCGGGCGGCTATCGCCTCGAGCGCGGTCGACATCCCCACGATGTGGCCGCCGATGACCTTCGCCATCTGCACCTCCGCCGGGGTCTCGTAGTGGGGGCCGCGGAACTGGCAGTAGACGCCCTCGTCGAGGGTGGGTTCGATGGTGCGGGCCAGGTCGCGCAGCCGGCTCGAGTAGAGGTCGGTGAGGTCGACGAAGGTGGCACCCTCGAGCGGCGAATCGGCGGTGAGGTTGATGTGGTCGCTGATCAGCACGGGCGTTCCCGGCTTCCACGTCTCGCGGATGCCCCCGGCCCCGTTGGTCAGGATCATCGTCGCGGCCCCGGTTGCGGCGGCCGTGCGCACGCTGTGCACGACCCGGCGCACGCCGTGGCCTTCGTAGTAGTGCGTGCGTGCGCCGATCACGAGCGCCCGCTTACCGCTCGTGAGCAGCACCGAGCGGAGCATGCCGCCGTGTCCTTCGAGCGCCGGGGCACCGAACCCGGTGATCTCCTGCGCGGGGATCGTGTGCGTGGTCTCGCCGATCAGGCCGGCGGCGCTGCCCCACCCGCTGCCGAGCGTGAGCGCAACATCGTGCCGGTCGACGCCGGTGATGTGCGCGATCTCCTGCGCGGCGATCCGGGCGATCTCGAAGGGATCGGTTTCGGGCAGGTCAAGCGGATTGGTCAGCGTCGTGGACATCCCACCACTCTAAAGTGCCCACCGAATTCGACGGACATTTTGCTCAAATGTAGCCAAAGTGGCAGGCTCGCGGCGCGCAAGGCCACGATCTCCGTCACATTCGGGCGGACAGGGCACGGGAGTGGTTAGGTGGGGGCGTTCCGGGGCGAGAGAATAGAGCAATGGCCTACGAGTTCGAACGCAAGCAGCGCATCGCAGTACTCGGCGGAGGGCCCGGCGGATACGAAGCGGCTCTTGCCGCCGCCCAACAGGGCGCGGACGTCACCCTGATCGAGCGCGTCGGCGTCGGCGGATCGGCCGTCCTCACGGACGTCGTGCCGTCCAAGTCCCTCATCGCCACGGCCGAGGCCTCCAACTCGATCGACGAAGCGACCGACCTGGGGGTGCAGTTCTTCGTGCGCGGGGACTCGGGGAAGCCGTCCCGGCCGGAGGTGGCGATCAACCTGACCGCGGTCAACAAGCGCCTCCTGGCCATGGCCAGGCAGCAGTCCGAAGACATGAAGGCCACCCTCGTGACCGCCGGCGTTCGCCTCGTGCAGGGTCACGGCCGGCTCGACGGTACCACCGGGGTCATCGTGTCCACCGCCGATGGCGAATCGGGCACGGATTTCGACCGGGTCGACGCGGACACGATCGTCGTATCCGTGGGCGCGAGCCCCCGCATCCTGCCGTCCGCGCTCCCGGACGGCGAACGCATCCTCACCTGGACGCAGCTCTACAACCTCCGCGCGGTGCCGCAGCACCTCATTGTCGTCGGGTCCGGTGTCACCGGCGCCGAGTTCGCCTCCGCGTACCGTGCGCTCGGCGCGAAGGTCACCCTCATCTCCAGCCGCGACCAGGTGCTGCCCGGCGAGGATGCCGACGCCGCGCACGTGATCGAGAACGTGTTCACGCGCAACGGCATGATCGTGCTCGCCAAGTCCCGCGCGTCCTCGGTCGAGCGCACCGAGAACGGCGTCGTCGCCACCCTGTCCGACGGCCGCACAGTGGAGGGGAGCCACTGCCTGATCGCGGTGGGCTCCGTGCCGAACACCGCCGGAATCGGGCTGGAGCAGGCCGGGGTGCAGCGAAGCGAATCCGGCCACATCCGCGTCAACCGGGTCGCCCGCACGTCCATGCCGAACGTCTACGCGGCCGGCGACTGCACGACCGAGCTGCCGCTGGCATCCGTCGCCTCGATGATGGGCCGCACCGCGGTGTTCCACGCTATGGGCGACGCGGTCAACCCGATCGAGATTCGCAACGTCGCCGCGAACATCTTCACCCAGCCGGAGATCGCGACCGTGGGTTGGTCGCAGAAGCAGATCGAGGAAGGGCTCATGCAGGGCGACATCTACAAGCTGCCGCTCGCGTCGAATCCGCGCGCCAAGATGATGGGCATCAAGGACGGCTTCGTGAAGCTGTTCGCCCGCACCGGCAGCGGCACCGTGATCGGCGGCGTAATCGTGGCTCCCAAGGCCAGCGAACTGATCTTCCCACTGGCCCTTGCGGTGGAGCACCGCCTCACCGTCGACGACGTCGCCCAGGCCTTCCCCGTGTACCCGTCGCTGACCGGCTCCATCACGGATGCCGCCCGCGCCATGCACGTCGTGCTCTAGCCCCGGGCCCCGTGGGATTCCCCCGCGAACCCGCAGTTGTGGTCGCTAAAACGCGGGCTCATAAGGCGCACAACTGCGGGTTCGTGGGGACGGAACGGAACGAAGGCGCGTCGGCCTATGCGGCGTCGACGACGGTGAGCAGCAGGTGGCCGGATGACACGGTGTCACCCACCACGGAACCAACGACGCCGATGACGCCGTCCTTGTGAGCGGCGAGCGGCTGCTCCATCTTCATCGCCTCGAGGACGAGCAGCAGGTCTCCCTTGACGACGGTGTCGCCGACGGCGACCATCACCTTCACGATGGTCGCCTGCATCGGCGCCTTCACGGCGTCGCCGGTTGCGGTATCGACGGCGTGTGCGCCGCCGCGGCGCCGCGGCGGCGGGCCGAGCGTGGATTCGGATGCGCCGCACGGCAGCAACCGGGTCGGCAGGGAGACCGCGACGCGCCTGCCCTCGACCTCGACGACGACGCTGTGCCGCTTCTGCGGGCCGGCCGGCTCCTCCTGGGTGCCGCTCCACGGCTCGATGGTGTTCTCGAACTCGGTCTCGATCCAGCGGGTGTAGATCGAGAAAGGTGCGCCGTCGGCGGGAGCGAAGGCCGGGTCGCGCACGATCGCGCGGTGGAACGGCAGAACGGTCGGCAGTCCGGCGACCTCGAACTCGTCGAGGGCCCGCCTGGACCGCTCGAGGGCCTCTTCGCGGGTGGCGCCGGTGACGATGAGCTTGGCGAGCAGGGAGTCGAACGATCCGGAGATCTCGTCGCCGGCCTGCACGCCGCTGTCGACGCGCACGCCGGGACCGCCGGAGGGCTTGAAGACGTGAACCGGCCCGGGGGCAGGCATGAAACCGCGACCGGCGTCCTCACCGTTGATGCGGAACTCGAAGGAGTGACCGACCGCGACCGGGTCACCGTAGGTGAGCTCGCCGCCCTCGGCGAGACGGAACTGCTCGCGTACGAGGTCGATGCCGGTGACCTCCTCGGAGACCGGGTGCTCGACCTGCAGGCGGGTGTTGACCTCGAGGAACGACACGGTGCCGTCCTGGCCGATCAGGAACTCGCAGGTGCCGGCGCCGACGTAACCGACCTCGGCAAGGATCGCCTTCGACGCGCGATACATCTCGGTCGTCTGAGCCTCGGTGAGGAACGGTGCCGGTGCTTCTTCGACCAGCTTCTGGTGCCGACGCTGGAGCGAGCAGTCGCGGGTGGAGACGACAACGACGTTGCCGTGCATGTCCGCCAGGCACTGGGTCTCAACGTGGCGGGGCTTGTCCAGGTACTTCTCGACGAAGCACTCGCCGCGACCAAACGCGGCCACGGCCTCGCGGGTGGCGGAATCGAAGAGCTCGGGCACCTCTTCGCGGGTGCGGGCGACCTTGAGACCGCGACCGCCGCCACCGAAGGCTGCCTTGATCGCGACGGGCAGGCCGTGCAGGTCGACGAAGTCGAGCACCTCGGAGGCGTCGACGACCGGGTTGAGGGTGCCGGGGGCCATCGGGGCGTGCACCTTCTCCGCCACGTGCCGGGCGGAGACCTTGTCGCCGAGCTTCTCGATCGCCTCGGGTGACGGGCCGATCCAGATGAGACCGGCGTTCGTCACGGCCCGGGCGAAGTCGGCGTTCTCGGCGAGGAATCCGTAGCCCGGGTGCACGGCGTCGGCGCCGGAGCGGCGCGCGATGGAGAGAATCTTCTCGATGACGAGGTACGTCTCGGCGCTCGTCGTCCCCTCCAGCCCGTAGGCCTCGTCGGCGAGGCGTGCGTGCAGGGCATCGCGATCCTGGTCGGCGTAGACGGCGACGGAGAGGATGCCGCTGTCCTTCGCGGCGCGGATCACCCGGACGGCGATCTCGCCCCGGTTGGCGATGAGGACCTTCGTTATTTGCGACACAGTGACCCATCATATTGGGCCGGGCCCGCCGATTTTTGGCTCGATCGACCAAAAAGCAACGCGCGATCAGTGTGATTGCCTACAAGGCGGCGCGGTTCCACAGGCTCGGCCACGAGTATCCGAGGCCCGACACCAGGCGCCGCAGCGTTGGCAGCGACAACCCGACGACGGTGGACGGATCGCCGGAGATCCGGGTGATGAACGGGGCCCCGAGGCTGTCGATCGTGAACGCGCCGGCCACGAGGAGCGGCTCGCCGGTCGCGATGTACGCGTCGAGCTCCGCGTCACCGATGTCATCGGCGAACGTCACGTCGGCGACCGCCACGGCGCCCACGGCTCGCCCGGGCGCGCCGTTCACCTGCTCGATCAGCCAGTGGCCCGAATACAGCTGGCCGGTGCGTCCGCGCTGACGGTGCCAGCGTTCCCTGGCCTTCTCCGGCGTGTGCGGCTTGCCATAGATGACCCCGTCGAGCACGAACACGGAGTCGCCGCCGAGGATCAGGCCGTCGATGGGGTCGGGCCCGGCGCCCGACCGTGACACCGCCTCCGCCTTCGCCCGCGCCAGCAGCTCCACCACATGGTGCGGTGTGAGCGGCGCCCCCTGCACCCTGGCCGCCTAGGCCGCGACGGCGTGCTCGTCGACGTCGGGGGAGAGGGTCACCGGTTCGATCCCGGCCGAGCGCAGGAGCATCAGCCGCGCCGGAGAGGTGGAGGCGAGGTACAGGCGCATGGGGTCCTTCGTGACGGCGGGCGGTGTGGGATGCTCAATAGATGGCCCCCAGCAATAGCAACCAGGCGGATTCGAGTGGGCAGCTGCCCGTAGCCGGCGCAGAACTCGAACTCGACGTCACCAACGTAGCCCACGGCGGAATCTTCGTCGCCCGGCACGAAGGCAGGGTCGTGTTCGTCAGCGACACTCTCCCAGGCGAGCGAGTGCGCGCCCGGCTCACCGACGCGAACCACAAGAGCTTCTGGCGCGCCGAAACCGTCGAGGTCCTCTCGGCGGCGCCGGAGCGCCAGCCTCACGTCTGGTCGGCCGCCGCCGTGGAACTCGCCCCAGAGGACCGCGCGGGAGGCGCCGAGTTCGGGCACATCGAGCTCGGCTTCCAGCGCGAACTCAAGCGCCAGGTGCTCGCCGACGCTCTCAAACGGATGGCCGGCATCGAATCGGATGTCACCGTCGAGCCCGTGCCGGTGGGCCGCAACGCGTCGCCGGGCGACGCGATGGACGGCACCGGCTGGCGCACGCGCATCCGCCTGCACGTGGCCGCCGACGGGTCGATCGGCCCGTACGCGGCGAGGTCGCACCGGGTGATCCCGGTCAGCGATCTGCCCCTGGCCGAACGTTTCGTGGAGGCGGCCGCCCCGCTCGACACCCGGTTTCCCGGCGCCGCCTCGGTCGACGTCGTCGCCCCGAGCGTCGGCGATGTCCAGATTCTCGTGGCCGAGAAGGACGCACGGGGAAAGCGCGTCCCCACCCCCCGCAAACTCATTCGCGAGGTCGTCGGAGACCGCGAATTCCGGCTTGACGCGGCCGGTTTCTGGCAGGTTCACTCGAGCGCAGCCGAGACCCTGTACCGGGCCGTCCAGGACAGCATCGACGATGCCGACTTCGATCCGCGTGCGGCGAACCTCGATCTCTACGGCGGCGTCGGTCTCCTCGCCGCGGCGGTCGGTGACCGGTTCGGCCCCGGCGTGCGGATCACCTCCGTCGAGAGCGACCAGCAGGCCACGGATTTCGCCGCAGAGAACCTCAGCGACTGGATCGGTGCGAGCGCCCAGACGGAGCGGGTCGACCGGTACCTGCAGGGCATCCTCCGCGACGCCGGCGCGGTGGAACGCGGTCGTCAGAAGGCCGCGACCGTCGTGCTCGACCCGCCCAGGGCCGGGGCGGGCCGGGCCGTCGTCGACCAGCTCGGCGCGCTCGGTCCCCGGCAAATCGTCTACGTCGCCTGCGATCCGGTGGCCCTGGCGAGGGACATCGCGCTCTTTGCCGGCCACGGCTACGAGCTGCGCCGGCTGCGGGCCTTTGATCTCTTTCCGAACACTCACCATGTCGAAGCGGTCGCAGTACTCTCGAGATAGCTATCCTTAGCCCGACGACACCGAAACAAAGGACACCGCACCAGTGACCCAGACAACGCCAGAAGTGATCGTGCCTGTGCCGGAAGGCCAAGCGGTTC
>JBDTAA010000191.1:0-13395 GCA_039924805.1 Cryobacterium sp. | reverse complement strand
GCCCTCCTTGATCAGGCCGGGGTCGATTCCGAGCTCGTGGGCCGAGTCGTGGAGTACCTCGAAGATGCTGACGGTGAGCTGGTCGGCGGACTTGCCGTGGGTGACCGTCCAGAGGGCCGTGATGCCGGCATCCGTCTGGTCGGCGTCCGGCTCAGACTCGGCCAGGCTGCAGGGCGGGCTCATCCAGTTGAGGGGCTTGTATGAGCCGCCATCCGAATGCACGAGGACGCTGCCGTCCGACTTCAGCATCAGCAGGCGGGTCGCGAGCGGCAGATGCGCGCTGAGTCTCCCGGCGTAGTCAACGGAGCATTTCGCAATCACTAGGCGCACCCGTCGAGCCTAATCGCGCCGCCGCATCCGCCCGTTCAGAAAACGACGGAGAATTACGGATACGGCCCCTCACCAGCGCGAAATTCGCTCGATTCGCACAACATCTCCGTCAAATTTGTTCGGCCGCGGCGCGGTGCTCGCGCGCGGCGGGCGCCACGAGGCCGGCCAGCACCATGAGCACGAGGATCACGTAAAGGGCGTTCAGGATGCCGATGGTCTCGCCGAGCAGGCCGAGGGCCGGCGGGCCGACGAGGAACGCGAAGTAGCCGATCATGGCGACCGCGCTCACCCGGGCGGCCGCGTTCTTCGAACCGTCGGCGGCGGCGGACATGCCAACGGGGAAGCCGAGGGAGGCCCCGAGACCCCAGAGCGTCACGCCGACGTAAACGAGCCAGACGCTGGGCGCGAGGATGAAGGTGACGAGGCCGACGATTCCCAGCCCGGCGCAGGCGCGCAGCACCGGTACGCGTCCGAACCGGTCGAGCACCGGGCCGCCGAGCACCCGGCCGACGGTCATCGCGGTCACGAAGACGCCGAAGACAATGGCGCCGGCGGAGTTGCTGAAGCCGTGCCCGTCGACGGCTGCGATCGCCAGCCAGTCGTTTGCCGAGCCCTCGGCGAACGTCATGCCGAGTACGATCAGCCCGATCAGGATCACCTTCGAGTCCGTCCAGACCGAGAGGTTCTGGCGCAGGCGCGCCCGCCACGGCGCCGCAACCCCGGCCGGATGGGGCAGCGCCGCGTCGTCTCCGAGATCGGAGCGGGTCGGGATCGAGCGCGCGGCCAGGACGGCCGTGGCGATCACGAGCAGCGCCACCCCGGTGAGGTGCCAGAAGACGGACAGGCCCACGAAGGATGCGCCGCTGCCGATCAGCGCGCCGACGACCGTGCCGAGGCTGAAGCAGGCGTGCATCAGCGGCATGAGCGTCTTGCCGATCTCACGCTCGACCGCCGCGCCTTCGACGTTCATCATGACGTCGACGGATCCCATTCCGATGCCAACGAGCAGGAGGCCGGCGAAGACGAATGGGGCCGACGTGAGCAGGCTGGAGCCCGCTCCGACCGCGATTATTCCGACTGTCGTGACCAATATGCCCAGCACCATCGCTCTGCGGGCGCCGAGGCGGGCGAGCAGCCAGACGGCAATGAGCAGGCCCAGAACCGAGCCGCCGGACAGCCCGAAGATGACGAGGCCGACCTGGGCGGTGTCGAGCTGGAGCCCGTCGCGTATGGCTGGTACCCGGGAGAACCAGGTGGCGAGGCTGAGCCCCATGATGAAGAACATCGCGAAGACCGCGTTGCGCCAGGCGAGCAGGGCGCGCGTGTCCGTGCCGGCGGGCGCTGCGGGGGCGGATGCGTTGACGGGCTGGGTCACGGATGGTCCTGATGGTTGGCGAGCGCGCCGATCCGATCGAATCGACCTGACCAAACTATCCGACTCCCGGATACCGGCCGACGGTGGGCACGATTCGCGCGTGCGCCCGATTGGTCGCTCTGAGGGGGCGGATAGCGGCGGTTTGGGCGCACGCGAGGGCAGGTCAGGGGTGGGCAGGGCGGCGCAGGGGCAGGGGCGCGGTCCGACAGATCAGGGTCAGCGGGCGCCGACGACCATCCAGCGGGCGGTGCGGGCGCGGAGGCCGAGCGTGACCGCGCGGGCGCCCAGGTAGCCGAACGCGAAGGCGGCCATGAGCAACGCGAGCCCGGCGGCCCCGGAGGGCGCCCAGAGCAGCACGGCGACGGCGAGGGGCACGAACGCGGCGAGGTTCGCGACTCCGGTCACGGCGAGGTAGCGGGCGTCCCCGGCGCCGATGAGCACGCCGTCGAGCACGAAGACGACCCCGCCGAGCGGCACGGATGCCCCGAGCACGATGAGTGTCAGGGGCAGGAGGTCGGTCACATCCGTGGCCCCGGTGAAGACCCTGCCAAGAACGCCGGAGGTCGCAATGACGAGCAGACCCAGCACCACGCCGCTCAGCACGCCCCACTCGAGGCAGCGCCGGAGTACGGCGCGCACTCCGGCCAGGTCGCCGGCGCCGAGGCCGCGTCCGACGAGAGCCTGGGCCGCGATCGCGAGGGCGTCGAGGGCGAAGGCGAGCGTCGCGAACAGTGTCAGCGCGATCTGGAAGGCCGCCAGCTCGGGGGAGCCGAGGCGCGCCGCGACGAACACGGCGAGCAGCATCGCCGCGCGCAGGCTCACCGTGCGCAGGAACAACCAGCCGCCCGATGCGGCGCCGAGGAGCATCCCGGCCCGGTGCGGTCGCAGCGGCGCGCCGTCGCGCCTCGCGTGTCGCACGATGACGGCCAGGTACACGGCCACCATGCCCCACTGGGCGATGACGGTGCCGATGGCGGAACCGGCGATCCCGAGGCCGAGGCCGTAGATGAACAGCAGGTTCAGCAGAATGTTCGCGGCGAAGCCGATGCCGGCCACCCAGAGCGGCGTTCGGGTGTCCTGCAGGCCGCGCAGCAGCCCCGTCGCGGCGAAGACGAGCAGCATCGCGGGCAGGCCGAGCATCGAGATGCCGAGATAGGTCGCGGCGGCCGCTGTGACGGCCGGCTCCGCGCCGAACGCTCCCACCAGCAGCGGCGTCGCGAGCCAGCCGGCCACCGCCAGCACGATGCCCAGGCCGAGGGCGAGCCAGAGCCCGTCGATGCCGACGGAGACCGCGCGGCGGCGGTCGCCCGCGCCCAGCCAGCGGGCCACGGCCGGCGTGGTGCTGTAGGCCAGGAAGACCATCAGGCCGATGATCGTCTGCAGCACCGCGCTGGCGAGGCCGAGGCCGGCCAGCGGGATCGTGCCGAGGTGCCCCACCATGGCGGCGTCGGCGAGCAGGAACAGCGGTTCGGCGATGAGGGCGCCAACGGCGGGGACCGCGAGGCGGAGGATCTCGCGGTCAACGGGCTGGCGTCGGAGCATGGTGATGGTAATTCTCCCGACTCTATCTACTTCAGCACGTGGGTCATCGAAGTCTGCCTTGGTCAATTGCTCGGTCCCGGCCGGGCAGAAGCAGATGGCCGAGGTCCGGCAGCTGCTCGAGACGCGCGCGGCGTGTTCACCGTGGCCACATAGAGTGAAGCTCATGGTGAGGGAACAGCCAAACTCTTTCGCAGCGGGTGCTGCCTTCGTCGGCGGGCAGATTGTGCCGATCGGGCAGGCAGCTGTGCCGATCCTCGATCTGGGCTTTCTGCATTCTGACGCCACCTACGATGTGGTGCACGTGTGGAATGGGCGCTTTTTCCGTCTTGACGACCACCTCGATCGCTTCGAGCGGGGCATGGCGAAACTGCGGATGTCGCTGCCGATCGATCGGCAACGGATCCGCCGGATCCTGCATGAATGCGTTCGCGCATCCGGCCTGGAGAACGCCTACGTGGAGCTGATCTGCACCCGCGGGATGGCGGCACCGGGTTCGCGAGATCCGCGTGAGTGCGTGAACCAGTTCTATGCGTTCGTGGTGCCTTTTGCGTGGGTCGCTACCCCCGAGCACCAAGAGCGGGGGCTGTCGGTGCACGTCAGCAGCGTGCAGCGGATCGCCCCAGAGTCGGTCGACCCCACCGTGAAGAACTACCACTGGCTGGATCTGGTGCAAGGTCTCTACGACGCCTTCGACCATGGGGCCGAGACTGCGCTGCTTTCGGATGCTGCCGGCAACGTCGTAGAGGGGCCTGGTTTCAATGTGTTCGCGGTGACTGCTGGCGCCCTTGTGACCCCGGGATCTGGGGTACTGGAGGGAATCACCCGCAAGACGGCTCTGGAGATTGGCGCCGAGTTGGCGGAAGAGCTCGATCTGCGGGTCGAAGAGCGTGCGTTGTCGTACGAGGAGCTGGTGGGCGCGCGCGAGGTGTTCGTCACCAGCACGGCCGGCGGCATCATGCCGGTCACCGTGGTTGACGGTCGAGCAATCGGTGACGGTGTTCCCGGGACGGTGACGCAGAAAATTAAGGCGCAGTATTGGGCGATGCACGAAAGCTCCCGGTATTCCGAAGCCGTTGACTGACTGAAGTTGACTGACTGAAGTTGACTGACTAAACGCGACCTGGACAATCGGCTGGCGTAGTTTGGGCACATGAAGGCAGTCCTGGAAACCCGCGGTCTGCAGAAACGATTTGGGCGGGTCGCCGCGCTCGACGGCCTCGATCTCTCGGTTGTCGCCGGGGAGGTGCACGGGTTCCTCGGGCCGAACGGTGCCGGCAAGTCCACGACGATCCGCGTGCTGCTTGGGCTCATGCGGGCGGACGGTGGAACGGCGACCGTCTTCGGACGCGACCCCTGGAAGGATGCCGTCGCGCTCCACCGCCGCATCGCCTACGTGCCCGGAGACGTGAGCCTGTGGCCCAACCTGTCCGGCGGCGAGGCCATCGACCTGCTCTGCCGGCTGCGAGGCGCAACCCAGGATGCCGCCACCTACCGGGCCCGCCGCACGCACCTCATCGATGCCTTCCAGCTCGACCCGACTCGCAAGGGCCGCACCTATTCGAAGGGAAACCGGCAGAAGGTCGCCCTCATCGCGGCGTTGGCCGCCCCGTCCGACCTGTTCATCCTCGATGAGCCGACGTCGGGGCTTGACCCCCTGATGGACGCGGTCTTCCGCCGGGAGCTCCTCGCGGCCACGGAAGGCGGCGCCAGCGTGCTGCTCTCGAGCCACATCCTCTCCGAGGTGGAGCACCTCTGCGACCGGGTGAGTATCATCCGCGCGGGCAGGACCGTGGAGACCGGAACGCTGACCCAGTTGCGCCACCTCACCCGCACCGAGATCGGATTCGCGAGTGCTGGGCTGACCGAGGCCGACCTGGCCGGGCTGCCCGCGCGATTGCCGGCCGCCCACGACCTCGCCGTCGGCGGCGGCCGGGCAGGCAGTGGGGCCGGCGGCGGGCCCCGGGTGAGCTTCACGGTCGACAGCGACGCCCTTCCCCAGGTGCTGCCGGTGCTCGCGCAGCTGCGGGTGCAGGGGCTGACAATCGCGCCGCCATCGCTCGAGAGCCTGTTCCTGCGCCACTACCGCGAGGATGCGCCGGCGACCCGGGCCGGACCCCGCTCGTGAAGACCCTGGGTCCGATACTCCGGCTGCGAATCCGCCGTGACCGCGTTCAGCTTCCGATCTGGTTCGCCGCATTCGTCGCGCTGGCCCTCTTCGCTCCGGCAGCCGTTGCTGCAACGCTCGGCACGGTCACCGAGCGCGAGGCGCTCGTGCGCATTGCGGTCGGCTCGCCGACCATCCTGATCTTCCGAGGGGAGCCGCGGGGGGCGGAGGCCGATGCCCTCGTCTTCTTCCTGCTCTTTGCCTTCCTCGCGACGCTGGTCGCCTTCATGAGCACGTTCCTCGCCGTGAGGCACTCACGCACGGAGGAAGAATCGGGTCGCGCCGAGTTGATCGCCGCGACCCCGGCCGGCCGGCTCCTGCCGTTGATCGCCACGGCGCTGCACGGCGGGGGCGCAAGCCTGGCCGCCGGAGCGGCCGTCGCCCTGGGCCTCGTGCTGGCCGGTCTCGAGGGCGCCGGCTCGGTCACAACCGGTGGCGCGATCGCCGGCACCGGCATCGCCTTCCTCGGTGTGGGGCTGCTGGCCGGCCAGCTCATGCGCACCTCACGCGGGGCGAACGGCCTGGCCGCGGCGGTCATCGGTGTGGCCTATGCCCTGCGCGCCGCCGGCGATGCGGGCGGCACGCCATCCGCCGATGGGTTGAGCCTGACCAGCGCCTGGCCCAGCTGGCTGTCGCCAATCGGCTGGGGCCAGCGCACGGCCGCCTTCACCGCGAATCAGCCCGCGCCGCTGCTGCTCGACCTCGCCCTCGCCGCTGCTCTCTTCACCGTGGTCGTCGTGCTGCAGTCAAGCCGTGACATCGGTTCGAGCGTCATCGCAGAGCGCGCGGGCCCCGCGCATGGCCCGCGCACGCTCGGTGGCTCGACCGGCCTGGCCTGGCGGTTGCAGCGCGGGGCGATCGGGGGCTGGGCGATCGCGGGCCTGGTCTTCGGCCTGTTGGCCGGCACCCTCGGCGAATCCGTGGTCGAACTTGTCAGGTCGAACTCGCAGATGGGCGCGATGCTGGCGGGGCTCGCCGGCGGCCGAGGCTCGATCATCGACACCTTCACGGCGGCGATCTTCGGCTTGATCGGCGTGATCGCAGCGGCGGCGGGAACCCAGGCGATGATCCGGATGCGCCAGGAAGAGGCCAACGGCGCGGCGGAGCTGCTTCTCGCCGGGCCGCTGCACCGGGCCCGGTGGATCCTCGACTACCTCCTCGTCGGCGCCGTCGCCATCGCGTGCGTGCTGGCCGCGGCCACCGGGGGTGCGGTCGTCGGGCTCACACGCTCTGCCGACACTGCCGACCGGGTCGCGAACGCCGTGGACTCCGGCTTCGCCCAGGTGCCCGCGGCGCTCCTCATCCTCGCCATCTCTGCCCTGCTGTTCGCGGTCATTCCACGGCTCGCCGTTGGGCTGAGCTGGGGGGTGCTACTCGTCTCGCTGTTCATCGGCGAATTCGGAGAGCTCTTCAACCTGCCGGGCTGGGTCCTCGCGCTGTCGCCGTTCACCCACACGCCTGCGGTCGGAACCGCCGCCGTCGACTGGAGCGGGGCCTGGTGGATGCTCTCCCTCGCCCTGCTCGTCGGTGCGCTCGCCGTCGGCGCGCTGCGCCGCCGCGACCTCGCCCTCTGAGCGCCGTCCCACAGCGTCCGGCCGGGCGGAGCGCATAGGCTGGGGCGCATGACTGACCAGGGGACGACATCCGGAATCGACACCTCAGAACTCGACCCGGGCGTGCGCCCTCAGGACGACCTGTTCCGACACGTGAACGGCAAGTGGATCGAACGTACCGAGATCCCCGCCGACAAGGCCAGATGGGGATCGTTCTACCTCCTCGCGGAGGAGTCGGAGGGAGCGGTGCGGGAGATCATCCTCGAGGCGCAGACCGCGTCGGAGGGCACCGAGGAACGCAAGTTCGGCGACCTCTACGCCAGCTTCATGGACGAGGAGCGCGTCGAGCAGCTCGGCGCCACCCCGCTCGCGGACGACCTCGCGACCGTCGACGCCGTCACCTCCCTCCCCGGCCTGCTCAGCACTCTCGGCCGCCTCGAGCGCAAGGGCGTTGCCGGCGCCTTCCAGCTCTACGTCGACAACGACCCGGGCAACCCGGAGCGCTACCTCGTCTTCGTGGAGCAGGGCGGCCTCGGCCTGCCCGACGAGTCCTACTACCGCGACGAGAAGTTCGCCGCGATTCGCGACGCCTACCTGGCCTTCCAGGAACGGATGTTCGGCCTCGCCGGCCTCGCGGATGCCGCAGCCCGAGCCCGCCGCGTCTTCGACCTCGAGACCGAACTGGCCCGCCACCACTGGGACAACGTGAAATCGCGCGACAGCGAGAAGACCTACAACCTCAAGACCTGGGGGCAGATGTCGGCGCTTGCCGCCGGCGCCGACCTCCACCTCTGGCTGGAGGGGCTCGACGCCCCGGAGGCCGCCTTCGCGGAGGTCGTCGTGCGCCAGCCGAGCTTCGTGGCCGGGCTCGCCGAGATGCTCACCGAGGACGGGCTCGACGCGTGGCGGGACTGGCTGCGCTGGCAGGTCATCCGCTCGAGCGCCGCGTACCTCTCGGGTGACTTCGTCGCCGCCAATTTCGACTTCTACGGGCACACCCTCAGCGGCACCCCGCAGATCCGCGACCGGTGGAAGCGCGGTGTCTCGCTCGTCGAGGGCGCGCTCGGAGAGGCGGTCGGCCGCATCTATGTCGACCGGCACTTCAAGCCCAGCGCCAAGGCCGGCATGGACGTGCTCGTCGGCCACCTCGTCGAGGCCTACCGTGAGAGCATCACCGGTCTCGACTGGATGACCGATGAGACCCGCACCCGCGCGCTCGAAAAACTCGACAAGTTCACGCCCAAGATCGGGTACCCGGTGAAGTGGCGCGACTACTCCACCCTCGACATCGACGCGGGCAACCTCATCGCCAACGTGCGGGCGGCGAGCGAGTTCGAGTTCCACCGCGAATTGGGCAAGATCGGCAACCCGCTCGACCGCGACGAGTGGTTCATGACCCCGCAGACCATCAACGCGTATTACAACCCCGGTTTCAACGAGATCGTGTTCCCGGCAGCGATCCTGCAGTTGCCGTTCTTCGACGAGACGCGGGATGCCGCCGCCAACTATGGCGCGATCGGTGCCGTCATCGGCCACGAGATCGGGCACGGCTTCGACGACCAGGGCTCCAAGTACGACGGCGACGGGCTGCTCACGGACTGGTGGACCGAGGCAGACCGGGCCGCATTCGAGGAGCGCACCACGTCGCTGATCGAGCAGTTCGCCGTGCTCGCCCCGAAGCAGGTGCCCGAGCACCACGTCAACGGTGCCCTCACCATCGGCGAGAACATCGGCGACCTCGGCGGGCTGTCGATCGCCTGGCGGGCCTACCTCCTCTCGCTGGCCGGCGAGGAGCCGGCCGTGATCGACGGGATGACCGGCGCGCAGCGCTTCTTTCTCTCCTGGTCGCAGGCCTGGCAGATGAAGGGACGCGACGAGGAAGTCATCCGCCTGCTCGCCATCGACCCGCACTCGCCCAACGAGTTCCGCTGCAACCAGATCGTCAGCAACATCGACGAGTTCTACGAGGCCTTCGGGGTCACCCCTGCCGACGCTCTCTGGCTCGACCCGGAGAAGCGCGTCACAATTTGGTAGCGGATGTGGCCGAGACCGAGGGAAGCCGGCCCCGCCGGCTGTGACCCGGCGCGATCGCGCGGTATCGTTACTCGCACACGAGAGAAAGACGCGCCCGAATTGGCCAAGCCGGACCAGGATACAGAGCGACGTTCCAGGCACTCCGCCGAGCGCCGGGGCAAGCACAAGGGGCCGGAGGCGAAGGAGAACTTCGGCCGCGGCTTCCAGGCCCTGGGTGAGCTCGCGATGGACGGCGTCCAGGTCTCGGCGCGTGCGACCGATCTCGCCACCGGCCGGGTGCTGTTCTCCGTCGACGACCACGTCGAAATGCCGACCGCGGGCATCGGCAAGGTGCTCCTCCTGATCGAGGTGGCCGCGCGACTCCGCGACGCCGACTTCGGTGTCTTCACTATCCTGGATCGCACCGCCGCTGACGCCGCGACCGGCTCCGGCATCTGGCAGCACCTGCAGGCCCCCTCGCTGCCGGTCGCCGACCTCGCGGCCCTCATCGGCGCCACGAGCGACAACCTCGCCACGAACGTGCTCATCCGCGCCGTCGGACTCGAATCGGTGCGCGGGCGCACCGAGCAGCTCGGCCTCTCCCGCACGGCCCTGCTCGACCTCGTGCGTGACCAGCGCGGCCCGGACGACGCCCCGCAGCTGAGCGTCGGCAGCGCGAAGGAACTCACCTGGCTTTTCACGGCCCTCGCCCGCGGCGAGATCGTCGACGCCGAGGCGAGCGAACGCGTCATCGGCTGGCTGTCGTTGAACACAGACCTCTCCCTGGTCGCCAGCGCGTTCGGGCTCGACCCGCTCGCGCATCGCGACGGCGACCACGGCATCCTGCTCGTCAACAAGACGGGCAGCGATGCCGGCGTGCGCAGTGAGGTCGGCGTGCTCCGTGGGCCGCGGGCCGGCGTGACCTACGCGGTCTCGATGTCGTTCGCCGACACGAGACTCTCCTCGCGGCTGTCGGTCCTCGACGGCATGCGCGCGATCGGCCTCGACCTGCTCGAGTACGTGCACTGACGCTCGCCCGGCTCAGCCCCTGAAGGCATCCTCGGCCGCGTAGGGAAACCAGCCGCTCGCGCCGTAGCGGGCCACGATGCTGGGGAAGAGCTGCTCCCATGACTCGCCGCGCCGCGCGGCCGTGGCGACGGCATCCGTCACCCAGCGAATGTCGTCGGCCAGCCCGTCGGCGTAGCTCATGGCCGGCTGGTAGCCGAGCTGCCCGCGGGCGGCGTCCATGCTGAGCACGATCGGGTTCGGGACGCACCAGGGACTCGCCCCGAGCTCGCCCCGCGGCGGGCCGGCGAAACAGCGGATCTCAGCCTCGTGCCCCATCGCGGCGAAGACGGCTTCGCCGATCTCGGCGACGGAGAGGCCCTCGTCGTCGACCGCGTTGAGCACCCGTCGCCCCGGCTGCTCGGCGCACAGCAAGGCGAGCTGGGCGATGTTCGCGGTCGCCGAGGTGCCGAACCGGCTCGCGCCGTTGTCGGCGAGCACGACGGTCCTTCGGTCGTCGAGCACCCGCTTGACGAAGAACCATTCGCGCAGCGCCGGGCTGCCCGGCCCGTGGATCGCGCCGGGGCGGAGGATACTCACCGGCAGGTCGGTGGCCGCCAGCAGCCGGCGCTCCATCGCGGCCTTCAGCGGCGAGTAGGTCTGCTCGGAGTTGTCGACGGTCGGGTCGGCCTCGGTGAGCGGTACCGGGAAGTCCGGGAAGTTCGCGTCCGTTGCCACGTCGAGGTAGGAGCCGTTCCGGCCGAGGTAGACGGACCCGGTGGATATGACGACGAGGGAGCCGATGTCGCCGGCCAGCCCGGCGAGCTGGTCGGCGTGTACGGTGTCGTAGGCCACGGTGTCGAGCACGAGGTCGTTGCCGCGGGCGGCGGAGTGCAGCGCGGCGGTGTCGGCGCGGTCGAAACGGATGCTGGTGACACCCTCCGGCAGCACCGCCGAACGCTCGCCGCGGTGGGCGACCGTCACCGACCAGCCGGACCTCGCCAGCCTCGTCGAGGCCGCCAGGCCAATCTGCCCGGTTCCACCGATGATGAGAGCGGTCTTCGCCATGAGGCCACCCTAGAGGCGGTAGTGGTGCCGGATGTGTTTCCGGTCTGCACTGGCCTGCCAGAACTCGATCTCCGTCGGCCGCAGGGCGTACAGCTGCCAGCTCGGGTTGGTCGAGTCGTCGGCCGCGGGTCGGTCGGCCCAGTCGGCGGCGGATGCCTCGGCCGACAGCAGGGCCACGGCTCCGCTCAGCCGCACCTGCCGTCCGAGCCGCGGCCAGTAGAAGTTCATCGCGGCCCGCGGATTGTCGGCGAGTTCCCGGCCCTTGCGTGAGGTCGTCGCCGTGGCGAACTGCCAGCCCTCAGCGTCGATGTCCTTCAGGATGAGCATCCGGGATGACAGGTTACCGCGGGCATCGGCGGTGGCCACGCTGCACGCGTGCGGCTGCGGCTCCCCGGCGGCCAGGGCCTCGTCCAGCCACTGCTCGAACAGGGCGACCGGATCGGCCGGCGTCGTCGCCGGGTCGAACGACGGAAGCGCCTCGGGGAAGTCCGGCAGGGCGCGAAGCATGCGTCGGAAGGACTCGCTCATGCACCGAGCCTAATCCGGGTGCCTGATCGGCTGCGGCCGAGCGCCTAAAATGGCAGAGCCGCCTTTCCGAGGCGTTCCCGTTCTTTTTCCTTCTCGACCATTGGAGCCACCGTGGCCGCACTCACTCGTCTTGATTCCGTCATCGCCCTCGCCCGCCACCGCGGTTTCGTCTTCCAGGCGGGTGAAATCTACGGCGGATCACGGTCGGCCTGGGACTACGGGCCCCTCGGCGTGGAGCTCAAGGAGAACATCAAGCGCCAGTGGTGGCGGTCGATGGTCACCGCCCGCGAGGATGTCGTCGGGCTCGACTCATCCGTCATCCTGCCCAAGCAGGTCTGGGAGGCCTCCGGCCACGTCGAGGTGTTCAGCGACCCGCTCGTCGAGTGCACCAGCTGCCACAAGCGCTTCCGCTCCGATCACCTCGAGGAAGAATTCGAGGAGCGCAAGGGCCGCCCGCCCGAGGGCGGCCTCGACGGCATCCCCTGCCCGAACTGTGGCAACCGCAACACCTGGACCGAGCCGCGCGCCTTCTCCGGCCTGCTGAAGACCTTCCTCGGCCCGGTTGATGACGAGTCCGGCATGCACTACCTGCGCCCCGAGACCGCGCAGGGCATCTTCGTGAACTTCGCCAATGTGCTGCAGGCGTCGCGGATGAAACCGCCGTTCGGCATCGGCCAGACCGGCAAGAGCTTCCGCAACGAGATCACCCCCGGAAACTTCATCTTCCGCACGCGCGAGTTCGAGCAGATGGAGATGGAATTCTTCGTCGAGCCGGGTACGGACGAGGACTGGCACCAGTACTGGATCGACACCCGGATGGCCTGGTACACCGGCCTCGGCATCAACCCGGAGAACCTGCGCCTGTTCGAGCACCCCGCCGAGAAGCTTTCGCACTACTCCAAGCGCACCGTCGACATCGAGTACCGCTTCGGCTTCACCGGCGGCGAGTTCGGCGAGCTCGAGGGCGTTGCCAACCGCACCGACTTCGACCTGAAGACGCACGCCGCGGCATCCGGCAAGGACCTGTCGTACTTCGACCAGACGAAGAACGAGCGCTGGGTTCCCTACGTGATCGAGCCGGCCGCCGGCCTGACCCGGTCGCTGATGGCGTTCCTCGTTGACGCGTACCACGAGGAGGAAGTGCCGAACGCTAAGGGCGGCGTCGACAAGCGCACCGTGCTGAAGCTTGACCCGCGCCTCGCGCCGGTCAAGGTCGCCGTGCTGCCGTTGTCACGCAACGAGGCGCTCTCGCCGATGGCCAAGTCGCTCGCGGCGCGGCTGCGCGAGTCCTGGAACGTGGACTTCGACGATGCCGGCGCGATCGGACGCCGGTACCGCCGTCAGGACGAGATCGGCACGCCGTACTGCGTCACGGTCGACTTCGACTCGCTCGATGACCAGGCCGTCACCGTTCGCGACCGCGACAGCATGGCGCAGGACCGCATCCCGCTGGACAAGCTCGACGCCTACCTCGCCGAGCGTCTCCGCGGCGCGTAGCCGGCTCGCCCGTCGGCCCGCCCGGCAAAGCACCCCGGTTCCGAACCGGGGTGCTTGTTCGTGCCCGTGCTCGGCCAGAACCGCGCACCGGCAGGGGCTAACTCAGGAGAATCAGAGATTCGGCGAGCGGCCGCCGCGGGATGCCGGGGCCGGCACCCTAGTGCCGACGGCTGTTCCTGAATTAGCCACGCACGTCGCGGGCGGGGCGGGCGGGGCGGGGCGGGCGGGCGAGGTTGATGAGCGTGACGCCGGCGGACGGGGTCGCCGCCGACATGGCGGCGAGGGCTGCGGGCGACTCGTCGAGGGTGATTGTGGCGCTG
>JBDTAA010000190.1:0-7183 GCA_039924805.1 Cryobacterium sp. | reverse complement strand
ACACGTCGTGCAGCCCGCGCAGCTCGTACAGCCCGGCCGGATCCGTGGCTATTATGGTGCGATCGACGGTGATGCGACCCTCGGCGTTGCGCCGGGAGCGCGTGGAGGACCGTCCGGGTGAGGTGATCGAGTGACCGGTGTCGAGGTTGTTCGGCGCACGACCCTGCACCGCACCGCGCTCGTGATGACCTTTGCCTACCTGATCGTGCTCGTGCTCGTGGCGTTCTGGCCGACTCCGATCGACCGTGACGCCCGCGGACTGATCGGCTCGCTCGTGGGCTGGCTGCAGGGCCACGGCGCACCGGGCTGGGTGAGGTACCGCACGATCGAATTCGGCGCGAACATCGCCCTGTTTGTGCCGGTTGGACTCTTCATCACGATCCTCGCCGGAGCGCAACGCTGGTGGCTCGGGCTGTTCGTCGGATTCGCCGCCAGCTGCACGATCGAGTTCGGCCAGTTGGTCTTCCTGCCGGCCCGTTTCGCGACGATCAACGATGTGGTCGCAAACACCGCGGGCGCGGCGGCCGGCGCGCTCCTCGGGGTGCTCGTCCTACTGGCACTGTCGCTCGGCGAGCGCGACCCGCTCCCCCGGTTCCGCAACGACGACGACGAGTAAGCCGCACCGGGTCGTTACCGGTGTTGCCGGCGTTGCCGGCCCTACGGAGCCGACAGGATGTCACGAAGCCGCTGCGCGGTCTCGTTGCCGGGGTCGAGCGCGAGCGCACGGTCGACCTCCCGAGCGGCGCCCGAAATATCCCCGAGCAGATAGCGCACGAACGCGTTCTGCACCGCAATATCGGCATCTTTGGGTGCCAGGGCCGCGAGTGCGTCGAGCGTTTGCCCGGCCGCGACGGCGTGTCCGGAGGTGAGCTGGCCGACGGCGAGGGCCCGCTCGGTGGCAACGGTGCCGGGCAGGCCCGCACGAGATTGTTCGGCCCACCTGACGGCGCGGGGCGCTGCATCCGCCTGGCCGCCGCTGGCCGCGGCCGCAAACGCCTGCGCCGCGATGCTCTGCAGGTCGGCGTCCCAGGGCCGCAGAGAGCCGGCGCGCGCGAAGGCGGCGTCGGCGGCAACGAGGTCGCCACGCGCGGCCGCGGCGACTCCGGTGGCCAGCGGCACCTCCGCACCCAGCACGACGACGAGGCAGACGACCCAGGCGGCCAGTGCGCTCGAGCGGGCGAGCACCCACCGGGAGCGCGCGACCCCGAGCCGCTGCCTGAGCCCGCCGTCCGGTGCCTGGGCGAGCAGGAGGCCGGCGAGGACGGCCGCCGGGATCGTCGTCGCCGGCGCGGTGAAGTGCGTGAGCAGGGCGACGCCGTAGCCTGCCAGTCCGGCCAGAGCCGCGGCGAGCAGGTCGGCGCGGGCGTGGCCCTGGCCCCCGCTGGCCGCGCCGCGCCAGGCCCGAAGACCGCCGGCGACGACGGCAGCGGCGATTCCGAGCACGAGCAGCAGCAGCGGGATGCCTCCGGCCATGGCCACCTGGAACATCAGGTTGTGCGGCGAGTCGAGTGTGCTCCCGCCGACGGACTCGGCCACGTTGGCGTTGAGGAATCCGTTCACGCCGACACCGAACGGATGCGCCCCCAGCACGTCCAGGCTGTCCTGCCAGAACCCGAATCGACCCTCGAGCGATTGCGCCGACAGCGGGCTGGTTCCGAGCAGGCGATCCCGGCTGAACGGCACGGCCAGCGCACCGCCGAGCAGCAACGCCGCTGCGGCCGCGGCGATGCCGGCGCTGCGGAGAGTCGAACCCCGAGCGCCGGCCGCGATCTGCAGCACGAGGAGGACGAGGATGACGACACCGGCGGCCACGAGCCCGGCCCGGGAGGCCGAGAGCACGACGGCGGTGGCCGACAGGGCGAGGCCGCCGCTCAGCCACAGCCGCTCGGGCAACGCGCGAGCGGCCGCGCCGGAGTGCCCGGGCCCGGTCCAGGCACGAAGGGTGGGCAGGGCAAGCACGGCGAGCAGGAGGGCACCCAGAATGCCCTGGTCGGTCGCGTTACCGGTGAGCGAACCGGGGCGGGCGAGGTCCGACGCGAAGGGCCTGGCGCCGAACGCCTCCAACAGCGACACCGCGCCGAGCGCGATCGCCGCGGTCGCGACCGCGCCGAGCAGCGTACGCACCCGTGCGGCGGGGGCCGCCGGGCCGAGCAGCCGGGCGCCCGCCCAGACCGAGCCGAAGTACACGGGCAGAGCCACGATCCCTTCGTAGCGCGGCCATCGACCCCACAGCTGTGCGGCGGGCGCGGCGGAGATCAGCACCCCGATGAACGCGAGGGCCGCGGCGACCGTGGCAGCGACCATGAACCACCGTGGCAGGCGTCCGCGGGAGACCGCGACGGATGCCAGCGCAACCGCGATCGCGGCCAGCACGTCTTTCGGCAGCATCCAGCGCACGAAGGCATCCGGAAGCAGCACGATTGACGCCAACACGAGCAGCCAGACCGCTGCAGCCGCCGTGCGCTCCCGCCCGGGGGACGCCGTGCGTTCGCGCGGGGCCGTGCGCGACGGCTTCCACCCGGCCGGACGCGCCGAGCCGATAGGTGGTTTCACCGTGTGGCGACGCCCGACAGCGTGGTCGTCGAGGGCCGTGGTCGTGCGTTCTGCGGTGCTAATGGAAGGTCGTCTCCGTAGGGGCGTCGGGGATCCGAGGAGCGCCCCGATTGCACTCTATTGGCGGCGGCCTCCGCACGACCGCGCGCCGGCCCCTACACGCACACCCAGACAGGGTGCCCCCCGAAGTGAGGGCATCATGGGGGCGCTCCGCAGCGCTGCACCACGAAATGGCGGCGAACACGGATACTGAGTGGATGGCCAACACGCGCGACCGTCGGCCGCGCGGGGGCAGTGCGGCCGACGTGCGGCACCGAACGCTGTCGGTGCGCTCACGGATCGTGGTTTCCATCGTGGTCGTCGCGGGGCTGGGGCTGGCGGCATCCGGAATCGCCTCCTACCTGGTTCAGCGCGAAGGCGTCGTCGCCGCCATCGACGAGCGGCTTCTGCGCACCGTGCCCGACCTGAAGGCCGTCGCATCCGGCACCACCACGGAGACGGCCCAGAACTCGGCTCTGCCCGTCCCCCTGACGAGCGTCGAGGCCATCCTGCGCGTGGCGATGAAGCAGGTCATCCCGGCGACGAACGAGAGCGTGCTCGGCCTGATCGACGGTGCCCCGGCGCTCGTTCCCGCCGCGAATCTGCCGTTCCGGATGGACAAGGACACGGCTCTCGTTGCGCGGATCGTCCGGGAGGCCGACCGCAGCGATGTGGTGATCGGTACGGCCACGACACCGCAGAGGACGCTGCGGTACCTGATCGTGCCGGTCAGCGCGGCCGACGACCCGAGCTCCGGCCTCTACGTGGCGGCCTTCGACCTCGACGCCGAATTGGGTCTGGTGGCGAACTCATTCCTCACCTTCATCCGTGTCGCACTGGCCGCGCTGCTCGTCGTCGGGCTCGTCGCCTGGGTCGTGGCCGGGCGCCTGCTCCGCCCGATCCGGTTGCTGCGGGATGCGGCAGCCGGCAGCACGAACGCCGCCGACCTCACCGACCGCATCCCGGTGACCGGACACGACGACGTCTCCGAGCTGGCCACGGCCATCAACGGCATGTTCGACCGGCTGCAGGCGTCGTCGATGAGCCAGCGCCGGCTGCTCGACGACGTCGGGCACGAACTCAGGACCCCGATCACGATCATCCGCGGTCACCTCGAACTTCTCGACCCAGCCAATGTTGGTGAGGTGGAGGCTACCCGGGCCCTGGCCCTGGATGAGCTCGACCGGATGGCCACGCTGGTGTCAGAGATCTCGCTGCTCGCGTCCTCCACGGCCCCGAATTTCGTGGCGCTGGCCGCGGTCGACATCGAGTCGCTCACCGCATTCGTCGGGGCGAAGGCATCCGCCCTCGATGTGACCCGCACCTGGCGCACAGGGTCCGCCAGCATCCTCGCGCACATCGACTCCCGCCGGATCACCCAGGCATGGCTGCAGTTGGCCGACAACGCGGTCAAGTACTCGACCCCCGGAACCCCGATCACCATCACGAGCGAGGTGGCGATAACCCCCGCCGGCAGCTGGCTCAACCTGGCGGTGAGCGACGGTGGACCCGGCATCGCCCTCGACGCCCAGGAGCGGATCTTCGAACGCTTTCGCCGACTCGAGTCAAGCCTCGGAACCTCCGGCTCCGGGCTCGGCCTGTCGATCGTCTCCGCGATCGCCGAGGCCCACGGCGGCGCCGTGCTGCTGACGAGCTCCGCCGACACGGGGTCCACCTTCACGATCAGCATTCCACTCGTCGCCGAGGCGCCGCATGACGCCGCAGTCGTCGCGGAACCGGTTGGGAGCATGAGTTGACCAGGATCCTGATCGCCGAGGACGAGGCTCGCATCGCCTCTTTCGTGGAGAAGGGGCTACGCGCGGCCGGGTTCTCTGTGACCATCGCCGCCGACGGCCGGACGGCGCTCGCCCAGGCGGAGACCGGCCAGTTCGACCTCATGGTGCTCGACGTGGGACTACCGGGCCTCGACGGCTTCGATATCCTCGAAACCCTCCGCGGCGAGGGCAATCGGATCGCCGTGATCGTGCTCACCGCGCGCGACTCGGCCGCCGACACGCTGCGCGGCCTGGAGGGAGGCGCCAACGACTACATGGCCAAGCCGTTCCGCTTCGACGAGCTGCTCGCCCGGGTGCGGCTGCGGCTGGCGGATGTGCGACCGGAGGCCACGGGCACGCTCGGCGCCAGCGGCCTCGAACTCGACCTCAGGTCCCGCCGGATCAGTGTGGACGGCACCCTCGTGGACCTCTCGGCACGCGAATTCGCGCTGGCTGAGGAGTTCCTGCGGCACCCCGACCAGGTGCTCAGTCGCGAACAGCTGCTCAGCCGGGTCTGGGGCCTGGACTACGACCCGGGCTCGAATGTGGTCGAGGTCTACGTTCGATACCTGCGCAGCAAGATCGGCGCCGCCCGGATCGAAACGATTCGCGGCATGGGCTACCGACTGAAATAGAGATGGCCGGGGAGCATCCAACCCGATGGACGCTCCCCAGCTCTGGCTACTGCCGGCGACAGGCGCCGGCAGAGATTGTGTTCAGTCGTCCGAGTCACCGGATTCGTCGCCCGAGACGTGGTCGTCACCCTGGCCGTCTCCGCGGCGGTCTCCGTCACGTTTGCCATCACGGTCGCCGTCGTGTCCCGAGTCGCTGGAGACCTTTTTGACCTCGACCGCTTCGTCGGGAGCAACCGCCTCGACGTCAGTGACCTTCTTCGGGTGAGCCTTCTCCTCAGGGGCCTTTGTGGTGTCGGCCTTCTTGGGCTCGCCCTCGTTGGGCTCGGCGTCGGTGGGCTCGGCCTCGTCGGTACCGATCTTCTTGTCGGCCTTCTTGTGGGCCTTCTTGTCGACCGTGGCCGAGTCACGGTTCTTCACGCAGCTCTTGTCCTTGACGGCCTTGTCCTGGTCACGTGCGTCGGCCTCGGTAGCGTCGTCGACCTCGGTAGCGTCGGCCTCGGTAGCGTCGTCGGCTTCGGTAGCGTCGTCCGCCGCGTCACCCGGCAGGGCGACGCATTTCTGACCCTTGGACGCCGTGTCCCAGCCGAATAGCCCATGGGCGTTGGGGTTCGCGTGCTTCAGGCCGTTCTCGCTGGCGTGCTCAGACGCGGGCCCGACGCCGCTCACCTGGACGATCCGGCCCAGGGCCTCCACGGTCGTCAACGACCCGGTGGCTGCATACGCTCCCCCGGTGGCGAGTGCGAGGCCCAAAAGGCTCGCCGCACCGGTCATGAAAACCTTCGTCGATTTCTTCATCATGGTATCCCCCTCGCCCGCGGCCCGGCCGGGTCGTTGAGGCAACTCTGGCCACGCGGTATGAGCTGATCCGGAGATCTGCATGAGAGTTTTCTCATTCTCGGATCTCGATCCCACGGCCGGTTCGCGACGTGTCGGGTGCCATGCCCACCGGCTGACCCGGCGCCGCGAGACCATAGACTGGCTCTACAAGTGGCTCGCAATCGAGCGGTCGAAGGGCGAATCGGTGCAGGAAATCATACGCTGGGCGCTGGTACCGGTGATGAGGGCCTGGGCTGCGAGCGCGGGCGCGGGACTTGGGCACGTTCCCCGACCGATGGACGCCCCCCACGCGCATTCCCGAGGGATCGACAGCGACCGCATCCTCGTCTTCGGCAGCGGCCCGGCGGTCGGGTGGGGTGTGCTCAGCCACGACCTCGCGCTGCCCGGCTCCATCGCCCGCGCCCTCTCGGCCAGGTCGGGGCGTGGGGCGGATGTCGACGTCGTCTTCAACCCGATGACGACCGTGCAGTCGGCGGCGGCCGAGCTAAGCGGACTGCGGCTGTGGCGCTACGACGCCATCGTCGTCACCCTCGGCGGCAACGACGCCCTCACGCTCACCTCGCCGCGCACATGGCGACGCGAACTCGGCGCGTTGTTGCGCCTGCTCGAAGAAACCTCGTCTCGCAGCACGCGGATCTTCATGCTGGGCGTCCAGAATATTCGGTCCGTACCCGCCTTCGACAGTCCGCTTGGGTCCATCGCCGCCGCCCACGCGGCGATCCTCAACCGGGCCACCGCGGAACTCTGCACGTCATTGCCTGGCGCGACGTTTGTGCGGTTGACGGACGCGGGGAGCTCGTCGCCCGAACGGTTCCGCACCGCCGCAGATTACCGCCACTGGGCCGGGCTCATCGCCGATGCCATGGTGTGCCCGCTCGCTGCGGAACGGGCGGAGGCCGGCACCGGAACCGACGCCGAAACCGACGCCGAAACCGAGCGGGGAGCCGACCCGGCGGGGGTGCCGGAGCCAGAGCACGTACGCGAGGAGTGGCGCCAGCGCGCGGTGAACGCTCTCGGCATCCTCGACACCGAGCCGACGCTCAGGGTCGACCGCATCGTCGCCCTCGCGAAGCGATCGTTCGGCACCCGTTCGGCGGCCTTCAGCGTGGCCGACGGCGACCGCCAGCGGCACACGGCGGCACAGGGCGACCCCCCGATGGAGGCCGCGCGAGACGGATCCTTCTCCGATCTCGCCCTCCGCGGCCAGGGCGCGCTGGTCATCGGGGACGCGCGGGACGACGTGCGGTTCCGAGACTTCCCACACGTCGTCGGCGCGCCGTATGTTCGTTTCTACGCCGGCTTCCCGATCGAGTCGGCCGACGGCGAGCGCATCGGAGCGCTCTG
>JBDTAA010000189.1:0-14512 GCA_039924805.1 Cryobacterium sp. | reverse complement strand
TACAGCACGGACAACGCGGGCAACGTCGAGGCGGCCCAAACGGCGCACGTCAAGATCGACAAGACGGCGCCCACGATTGCCCACGCCTTCCTGCCGCTAACCTACGTCGACGGTGCGTGGAGCAACCAGGACGTGCAGGTCACCTTCATCTGCGGCGACTCCGGTTCAGGGGTTGCCAGCTGCACCGCACCGGTCACGAAGACGGCGGAGGGCGCGGCCCAGCAGGTCACGGGCACGGCCACCGACAACGCGAGCAACACAGCGACCAACACGGCAGTCGTGAATATTGACAAGACGAAGCCAACGATCACCGCCACGGCCGACCGGGCCGCGAACGCGAACCTCTGGTACAACGACGATGTCACCGTGAACTTCTCGGCGACGGATGAGTTGTCCGGCGTCGCTAGCGCTCCAGCCGCGAAGACCCTCGGCGAGGGCCAGAACCAGTCCGCCAGCGGGACAGCCTCGGACACCGCGGGTAACAGCGCGAGCGCCGAGATCACCGGAATCAACGTCGACAAGACCGCGCCCGTGCTCACCGCCTCCTTTCCGACCGGTTGGCACACAGGCGACGTCACCGTCGACTGGAGCTGCACCGACTCACTCTCCGGCGTCGCCCTGGCCCCCGCCGACGACCTGGTCCAGGGGGAGGGCAACGACCTGGCCTCCACCCGCTCCTGCACCGACGTGGCCGGCAACACCGCCACCAAGACCGTCAGCGGAATCAAGATAGACCGCACGGCCCCGACGACCGGCGCAAGCGTTCCGACGCCTCTGGCCACCGGCTGGTATTCCGACGACGTCACGGTCACACTGACCGGTCATGACGCCGTGTCCGGTATCGGTGACACGTACTTCAGCGTTGACGGCGGCGACGCGCAGACCTATGGCGCACCCTTCCTCTTCACGACTCGGGGCGAACACACCATTGCATTCTGGAGCATTGATCTGGCCGGCAACCTCGAGGCCAGGACCGGCAACGAGATCACGGTGAAGATCGACGGCGCGCCCCCGGTCACAACGGTGATCAACCCGATTTCCCCCGCCAGCGGCTGGTTCGTCACCAGCGGCATCCCGGTGGCCTTCACCGCTGCCGACGCCGAGTCGGGCATCTCTGCCACCTACTACTCCATCGACGGCGGCGCCACCCAGACCTACGGAGAGCCGTTCTCGGCCGAGCTGGGCATCGGCGAACACACGATCACCTACTGGAGTGTGGACCTCGCGGCCAATCCCGAGGAGAAGCGGTCGACGACCGTCTGGGTCGACACGGTTCGACCGACGATCACCGGAGTGGCGTCCCCGCACGCCAACGACCTCGGCTGGAACAACACCGACGTGGACGTGACCTTCACCTGCACGGATGCCGTCAGCGGCATCGACCCGGACGTCGCGTGCGGCCCCGACGCCACCCTCGGCATCGAGGGCAGGGACCACATGGTGGAGGGTGTCACGGCGGATGTCGCCGGCAACACCAACTCGGCCACGGTCGGCCCCATCCGCATCGACAAGACCGCGCCGACCCTCACCGGCGCGGCCACCACAGGAGCCAACGGTGCCGGTTGGTACCGGGGTGACGTGACCATCGACTGGACCGGGTACGACCTTCTCTCCGGTATCGCGGTCCAGCCGGCGTCAAGCCTCATCACCGGCGAGGGCTCCGACCTCGGCGCCTCGGCGACCGTATCCGACCGTGCAGGGAACGAGTCGACCGGTGCCGTCAGCGGCGTGGACATCGACCGCACGGCCCCGGTGATCGAGGGCCTGGCGACCACGGACCCCAACGAGGCGGACTGGTACCAGGGTCAGGTCATCGTTGACTTCACCTGCAGCGACACCCTGTCCGGGGTGGCGCTGTGCCCGACGAGGGAGGTGCTCAGCGGCAACGGTGCCGGCCAGAGCGTCACGAGCGGCCCGGCCAGCGACAATGCCGGCAACGACAGCGACGGACTGGTCGTCGGCGGCATCAACATCGACGGAACAGCCCCGACCACCGCGGCCGACAACCAGTGCTCCGCCGTGAACGGATATTGCAAGGGCCAGACGGCCACCGTCGTGCTCAGCGCCCTCGACCAGGAGCGCCTGTCCGGGGTCAAGGAGATTCACTACGCAATCGGCGACGGCGCCCCGCAGGTCATCGCCGGGTCGACCGCCGTGGTCAATGTCCCGCTCGACGGCAGCGGCTCGGCCGCAGTGAGCTACTGGGCCGTCGACAGGGCCGGAAACGCGGAGGCGCCGAAGTCCGTCGCCCTCCGGTGGGACAACATCGCCCCCACGGTGTCGCACACCCTCTCTCCCGTTCCGAATGCAAGTCGTTGGAACCGGAGCGACGTCACCGTGACCTTCACCACGACCGACGACGATCCCGGATCCGGTGTGGCCCACGTAACGGCGCCGGTGACAATTGACGCCGAGACCCCGGCGACCGGGTTGCTCGTCAACGGCTCGGCCGAGGACACCGCCGGCAACGTCGGCACAGACTCCGTAACCGTCCGGCTGGACAAGACGGCGCCGGGTATCACCGGCGGGATCGTCTCGGGGACCACGGGCGACAATGGCTGGTACCTCGGGCCGGTGGCGGTTCACTTCGACTGCTCCGACGCCCTCTCCGGCATGGCCTCCTGCCCCGACGACGTGACGCTTACCGATAACGGCACCAACACGGCCAGCGGCACGGCGACCGACGTCGCCGGTAACACGGCCGATGACACCGTGGGCGGCATCCGCATCGACCAGGAGACGCCGACCACCGGCGCAGATGTGTCGGGAGCCCACAACAACGGCTGGTACACCGTCCCTGCTTCGGTGACCCTCGTGGGCCACGACGCCGTCTCCGGAATCAACGCGACGTTCTACAGCCTTGACGGCGAAGACGCGACGGAGTACACCGAACCATTCTCCGTCGGCAGCCAGGGCGAACACACCGTGACGTTCTGGAGCACCGACCTCGCCGGTAACACCGAGTCCGAGAGCGCCAACACGCTCACGTTCCAGGTGGACCGGGTCGCCCCCGTCACGACCGTTATCAAGCCGCACGCCCCCGACTCCGGCTGGTTCCTGACGGGCGATGTGCCCGTCGAACTCGAGGCAACGGACGACGGATCCGGAATCGCCGCCACCTACATCACGATCGATGACCTCCCCACGGTCAGCTACGGCCAGCCAATGCTGACCGATCTGGCCACCGGCCGCCACACCATCACCTACTGGAGCGTCGACCAGGCCGGCAACACCGAGGCGAAGCGGAACCTGTCCGTGGACGTGGACGCCGTCAAGCCGTCGATCAACGGCGCGGCCAGCCCCGAGGCCAACGATCTGGGTTGGAACAACACCGACGTGGACGTGGCGTTCACCTGCTCCGACGCCGATTCCGATATCGCCGGTTGCGGGCCGGACACGACCGTCGCCAACGAGGGGGCCGGCCAACTGGTTACCGGGACGGCGACGGATGTCGCGGGCAACACGTCCTCGACCAGGGTTGGGCCGATCAACGTGGACAAGACAGCGCCGACCCTGTCCGGCACGCCCACGACCGACCCGAACGGTGCCGGATGGTACAGCGGCGACGTGACCGTCGGCTGGACCGGCGTCGACGGGCTGTCCGGCATCGCCGACCAGCCTGCAGACAGCCTGATAACCGGTGAGGGCTCCAATCTGGGCGCCTCGGCGAACGTGGCCGACCGCGCCGGGAACACCGCGCAGGCGACCGTGAGCGGCGTGAAAATTGACCGAACCGCCCCCACGATCGACGGCCGGCGGACCACGGAGCCCAATGCGGCCGGCTGGTACAACGGGCAGGTCACCGTGGACTTCTCCTGCACCGACAGCCTCTCCGGGGTGGCCTCCTGCCCGACCAGTGAAGTGCTGAGCGACAACGGTGCGGGGCAGAGCGTCACCAGCGCCCCGGCCACCGATAAGGCCGGCAACGATAGTGCGGTACGGACCGTAGGCGGCATCAACATCGATGGCGCTGCCCCCGTCACCACGGCCGACAACCAGTGCAGCAAAACCAACGACTACTGCACAGGCGACACGGCGACCGTCGTGCTCCGGGCCGTCGACCAGGCCGGGCTGTCCGGGGTCAAGGAGATCCACTACACGGTCGACGGCGGTGACCCCCGGGTCGCGTCGGGCTCGAGCGTCACGCTGAGCGTGCCACTGGCCGGTAGCGGATCCGGCCGGGTGAGCTACTACGCCGTCGACCACGCCGGCAACCGCGAAGTGTCAGGCGGAGTCGCCCTCAAGTGGGACAACATCGCTCCGATGGTTTCCCACGTTCTTTCCCCGCTGCCCAACGGGGTCGGCTGGAACACGAACGACGTCACCGTCACCTTCTCGGGCAAAGACGATGACGCCGGGTCGGGGCTGGTGGACTCGTCGGTCACCGCGCCGGTGACCGTCAGCACCGAGACACCCGTGACGGGCCGCACGGTTCTGGGCCAGGCCATGGACACCGCCGGCAACATCGGTACGGATTCGGCCACGGTCAAATTGGACAAGACCGCGCCGACCATCACTGCCGAGATCATCAGCGGCACGCAGGGCAGCAACGGCTGGTACACCGGACCCGTCGCAGTGAGGTTCAGCTGTACCGATGGGCTCTCGGGGGTCGCCGCTTGCCCGGCCGACGTGACGCTCACCGACAACGGGATCAACACGGTCACGCGGACGGTGGCCGACAACGCGGGCAACACGGCCGACGCCACCCGGTCAGGCGTCAGGATCGACTCGTCTGCCCCCGTGATCACGACCGTCAATGTGGCCGGCGGGTTCTACCTGCTCGGCGCGGCCCCGTCCGCGACATGCGCGGCCACGGACGATGTCTCCGGCCTCGCCGGAACCTGCTCCGTGACCGTGACAGGGGGACGAGCGAACGGCGTCGGCACCTTCCTCTGGACCGCCACCGCCATCGACACCGCCGGGAACACCGTCACGAGGACCGGCACCTACCAGGTCGTTTACCGCTTCGACGGATTCCTGCAGCCGATCAACGACACCGCGCATCAGGTCGGCGTCTCGACCAGCGTGTTCAAGGGCGGCAGCACCATTCCGGTCAAGTTCCAGCTTCGGACGGCGAACGGAATGCAGGTGCTCTCGAACACGGCGCCGGTGTGGCTGACACCCTTCAAGGGCGCGGGGATGAGCATGCCGATCGACGAGACGGTCTACGCCATCACGGCCGACACGGGGCTGACGTTCCGGGCCGACGGCTCGCACTACAGCTACAACTGGAAGACACCCGCCGGCGGAAACTACTACGGCATCGGCGTCAGGCTTGACGATGGCCAGGTCTACTACGTGAGCATCGGACTGCGCTAGCAACCGCGGCGGATGCCGCCGGGCAGGCCCAACCAGCTCACCCGGCGGCACTGCCTAAACCACTGCGGCGCGCGCCGCCTTCACCAGGTCGGCGCAGCGTTCGCCGATCATCATCGTGGTGATGTTCGGGTTGACCGTCACCAGTTCCGGCATCACCGAGGCGTCGGCAACCCGGAGCCCGGTCACGCCCTTGACCCGCAGCTGCGGGTCAAGGGGGGAGCGGGCATCGTCCGCCGGTCCCATCCGCACCGTGCCGGCCGGGTGATAGACGGTGTTGTGGGTCGTGCGGATGTACTCGGTGATCTCGGCATCCGTCTGCACCGCGTCGCCCGGGTACAGCTCGGCCCCTGCCCACTCGGCCATGGCCGGCTGGGCCACGATCTCGCGGGCCTTGCGGATGCCGGCAACCATGACGCGCATGTCGTGCGGATCGGTGAAGTAGCGCGGGTCGACCATCGGCTTGTCCCGGTAGTCGCTGCTGCGCAGCCGGATGGTGCCGCGCGACCGGGCGTGGGTGACGTTCGGGGTCAGGCAGAAGCCGTTTTCCGTTGTCGGGTAGCCCTGGCGTGCCGTGTGCATGTCAAACGGCACGGAGCCGTAGTGGAACATCAGGTCGGGGCGGTCGAGGCCGTCCTCCGTGGTCGTGAAGATACCGATCTCCCACCACTGGGTGGACGTCGACGTCATGGGCTTCTTCGCCTCCCACTGGATGACGCCCTCCGGGTGGTCCTGCAGGTTCTCGCCGACGCCGGGGGAGTCCACCAGCACCGGGATGCCGTGGTCGCGCAGGTGCGCGTCCGGGCCGATGCCGGAGAGCATCAGCAGCTTGGGGGAATCGATTGCGCCGGCGGAGAGGATGACTTCCCGGCGGGCCGTGAGCCGGTGCGTCTTGCCGAATGCGGCGTCAACGACGTCCACGCCGGTGCAGCGCAGCTTCTCATCGAAGTTCAGTTTCCGCACCCGCAGGTCGGTCAACAGGGTGAAGTTCTCCCGCTGCATGATCGGGTGGATATAGGAGACGGAGGACGACGCGCGGGTACCGTCCGCCTGCCGGTTGATCTGGAAGAAGTTGGCGCCGTTGACCACGGTGCTGCCCGCATTGAACCGGGCCCGGGGGATCCCCGCCTGCTCGCAGGCGTCGAGCAGGGCGATCCCGCACGGATCGTTGGCCGGCACGTTCATCAGGTGCACCGGGCCATCGTGGCCGTGGTGCTCATCCGTGTCTTCGTTGGTCTCCAGCCTGGTGAACAGCGGCAGGATGTTCGCGGCGTCCCATCCCTCGGCTCCGTGCGTGCCGGCCCAATCGTCCAGGTCCTCGCGGGGCGCCCAGAACGCGATGCAGGAGTTGTGACTGGAGCAGCCGCCCATGACCTTCGCGCGGGCGTGGCGCATGAAGGAGTTGCCGTTTTCCTGCGGTTCGATCGGGTAGTCCCAGTCGTAGCCGGACTCCAGCAGCTCCATCCAGCGGTCCAGCCGGAGGATCGCGTCGTTGCCGCGATCGTCGGGGCCGGCCTCGACGAGCGCCACCTGCATCCCCGGGTCCTCGCTCAGCCGAGCGGCGACGGCCGCTCCGGCGGAGCCGCCGCCGACCACGATGTAGTCGAATTCCTTGGCGGTCAGTTCCGTCATAGCCTGCATTCCCTTTCTCGCCGAGCCGTTAACGGGCGGCGAACCAGCCCGTGACCCGCGGGGCGGTGTTCTGGTAGATGTGCTTGGTCTCCTGGTACTCGGCCAGGCCCGTCGGCCCCAGCTCCCGGCCGGAGCCGGACTGGCCGTAGCCGCCCCACTCGGCCTGCGGCAGGTACGGGTGGAAGTCATTGATCCAGACGGTGCCGTGCCGCAGCCGCTTGGCGACCCGCTGGCAGGTGCCGGCGTCCTGCGACCAGACCGCGCCCGCAAGACCGTACACGGTGTCGTTGGCGATGAGAATCGCCTCGTCTTCGTCGCGGAACGTCTCCACGGTCACGACCGGGCCGAAGGCCTCGTCGATGACCACGGACATCCCGCGGCGCACCTGGTCGAGCACGGTAGGGGTGTAGTAGAAACCCTTCTCGAGTTCACCCTCGCCCCAGGTTCCGCCGCAGCGAAGCCGTGCACCCTCCGCGATGCCCCTGGCCACGTAGGCGCTGACCTTGTCACGGTGCGCCGCGGAGATCAGCGGGCCGGTCTCGGCCTCGGGGTCGAACGGGCCGCCGAGGCGGATCTGCCCGGCCCGGCGCACCAGCTCGTCGACGAACTTCTCGGCGATGGATTCCTCCACGACGAGGCGCGCACCGGCCGAGCAAACCTGTCCGGAATGCACGAAGGCCGCATTCAGGGCGTTGTCCACGGCGGCGTCGAAGTCGGCGTCCGCGAAGATGACGTTCGGGTTCTTGCCGCCGAGCTCCAGGGCCACCTTCTTCACGGTGGCCGAGGCCGCGGCGGCGATGCGCTTGCCGGTTTCCAGGCCGCCGGTGAAGGAGACGAGGTCGACGTCGGGGTGGCTGGAGAGCGGCGCACCGGCCACGGGCCCTGCGCCGAGCACCAGGTTGGCGACGCCCTTCGGCAGACCCAGGTCTTCGAGCAGTTCCATCATCAGGATCGAGGTGTGCGGGGTCAACTCGCTCGGCTTGAGGATGAACGTGTTCCCGGCCGCGAGGGCCGGCGCGATCTTCCAGGCGGCCTGCAGGAGCGGATAGTTCCACGGCGCGATCAGGCCGCAGACCCCGACGGGTTCGTGCGCGATGCGGCTGACCACGCTCTCGTCGCCGGCGTCAACGACGCGGCCTGCGTCCTGCCCGGCGAGCTTGCCGAAGTAGGTGAAGCAGTTCGCGATGTCATCGATGTCGATCTCGCTCTCGACCAGGCGCTTACCGGTGTCGAGCGTCTCGGCCCGAGCGAAGACCGCCTTGCGCTCCCGCAGACCGGCCGCCACGCGGAGCAGGAAGTCGCCGCGTTCCGGTGCGGGAGTGGACGGCCAGGTGCCCGTGTCGAAGGCGGTGCGGGCCGCGCGAATCGCAGACTCGACATCCGCCGTCGTCGCCTCGGAGACGGTGCCGACCGGCGTTCCGTCGGCCGGGCAGGTTATCTCGCGGATGCCGCCGTCGGACGAAGGGACCCAGGCTCCGTCGATGAAGAGTGTTGTCGTGGAATTCACTGTGGTACCTCGTCCGACTCGAAGTCGGCTTCCCAGTTGTCTTTGGCCAGGTGATCGTCTGCCACCAGGGTGTTGCCGCCGGGTGCTTCCCGGTTCAGGTGCAGGAAGTCCAGGTGTGTCTCGTAATGGTCGAGCACATCGGTGATGACCTGATCCTTGCTGTAGCCCACCAGGTCGTAACCGTGGCTGCCCTCGAGCGAGAAGACCTCCATGCGGTAGTACTTGGCGCCGGATGACGCCGACCGCACCGCATAGGTGGGGGTGTCGTACTGCACCGGGTAGATCTGGTACTTGAATCCGCGTTCGTCACCCATCGAGACAAGGAGGTCGAGGTGTGGGATCTGCAGTCCGTCCACGAGGCCCTGGCTGAGGGTGACGTCGGCGCCCTGGGCGACCAGCTCGTCGCGCACCTCCTCAAGGGCAGGCTGGGCCACCTGGGCCACGAAGCGCTCGGCCTGGCGCTGACCGGGGTAGTTCATGGCGCGGGAGAGCCTCTGCCGCCAATTGCGGCCGCGAGTCGAGTCGCCCGAGCGTCCGGAGAGAAGGCCGGGCAGACTCGCCCGGTAGCTGTCCGACAGCGATTGCTCCACCCGCAGCGCCCGGTACAGGCCCAGCATGATGAAGAGCAGCACCACGGAGAACGGGAGCCCCATGATGATGGTCGCGTTTTGCAGCGTAGGGATGCCGCCCACCAACAGCATGGCCAGCGTCAGCACGCCCGTGGTGATGGCCCAGAACAGCCGGAGCCACTTGGGGCCGTCGGAGTCAGCGTCCTTCAGGTGCGAGGTGAAGTTGGCCATCACCAGCGCGCCCGAGTCGGCGGACGTGACGTAGAACAGCAGGCCGGTGAAGGTGGCTACTGCGGCGCTGAATGGCGCGGCGGGGAATTCGGCCAGCAGCGAGTAGAAGCCCCGCTCCGGCGAGTTCATCGCCACGTCGCCGAAGCCCGCGTCGCCGCCGATAACGATGGCGAGGGCGCTGTTACCGAAGACGGAGATCCAGATCAGGATGAAGGCGAAGGGGATGATCATCGTGCCGGCGACGAACTCCCGGATGGTGCGTCCGCGTGAGATGCGGGCGAGGAACAGTCCCACGAACGGCGCCCAGGCGATCCACCAGGCCCAGAAGAAGAGTGTCCAGCCGTTCATCCAGGCATCCGGCCGGTCGTAGGCGAAGGTGTCCAGGGTCATGCCCGGGAAGCGGCTGAGGGTGTCGCCGATGTTCTGCACGATGGAATCGAGCAGGAAGCTCGTGTTGCCGACGATGAGCACGAACAGCATCAGGCCGATGGCCAGGATGACGTTGAGCTCGGATAGCCGGCGGATGCCCTTCTCGACCCCGGAAAGCACCGACACGCCCGCCATGAGCACGGACAGGACAATCAGCGACCCCTGCACGAAGACGTTCTCCGGCATGTCGAACATGAACGTCAGCCCGTAATTGAGCTGCACGACGCCGATGCCGAGCGAGGTGGCGATACCGAAGATTGTGCCGAGGATCGCGGCGATGTCCACGAAGTGGCCGATTGGGCCGTGGATCTTCTTGCCGAAGATGGGGTACAGGGCGGAGCGGATGCTCAGCGGCAGGTTGTGACGGTAGGCGAAGTAGCCCAGGGCGAGTCCCATCAGCGCGTAAAGCGCCCAGCCGGTGATTCCGTAGTGGAAGAGCGTCCAGACCATGGCCTGCCTGGCGGCCTCGACGGTGCTACCGTCACCCGTCGGCGGGGCCAGGTACTGGGTCACGGGCTCGGAAACAGAGAAGAACATCAGGTCGATGCCGATTCCGGCGGCGAAGAGCATGGCCGTCCAGGTGAACAGGCTGAACTGTGGGCGCGAATGGTCGGGGCCGAGCCGGGTCTTGCCTACGCGGGATACTGCGGCTCCGATCACGAAGATCACGACGAGCGTGACAATGACGAAGTAATACCAGCCGAGGTTGGTGGATACCCACGTGACGACGGAGCCGATGACCTCGCTGGCACTCTCGGGCGCGATGATGGCCCACAGGGCAATGGCGATGATGCCCGTCGCAGACCCGAAGAAGACGGTCTTGTTGACGCGGGTCGTGACCGGCTCCGCCGGGTCGGGATCAGGTGGGGTGATGCCGGATGACGCGTGGATCGGTTGTTCGGCCATGGCCGCGTGTCCCTATCTGGTGGTGAAGTGGGGGGTCGAGTTCGTTGAGGGGCGCAGATGAGCGCACCTGTGCTCGGCAATGCGCGAGGAGTGGAAGAAAGCAGCTCACGGTCACAGGCGCCTTCGATTCCGTCGCGGAAAGCGGGGTCCGGGCTGGCCGCAACCAGGGGAGATGAATATCCTTTTGCCATCCAATGATGGCCGTTGGAGCGCGGAATGTCGATCTCGGCGCAACCGGAGGGGGTAACGATGGCGGATGCCGCAGCAGAGCCCGTCTCGTCCGTCGCGCCGCTGCTGGCCGGAAGGGTGACCGCCACGCAGCGGTGGTCGAAGGTCACGTTCCTGCACTGGCGGGTGGATTCGGCCCTGGTGGCGCCGTTGCTGCCGGCCGGGCTCGTCCCCGATGAGTTCGACGGTACGAGCTGGGTCGGGCTGATCCCGTTCGTGCTCGACAGGGCGACGGCGTTCGGCAGCCCGCCCGTGCCGTTCTTCGGGGCCTTCGTCGAGGTTAACGTTCGGCTCTACGCCGTCGACGCTTTGGGCCGGCGCGGTGTTGTCTTCGTCTCGCTGGAGGCGTCCCGTCTGGCGGCGGTGCTCGCCGCAAACGCGTTGTTCTCGTTGCCGTACCGGTGGTCGCGAACGAGCCTGGAGGTGTCGCTGGGGGAGCACCGGTACAGCGCCCGTCGGCACCTGGCCGGATCGTTGCACACCGACATCGTGGCTCGCCCACGCGCCACTGCCGTGGATGGAGATCCTCTCGCCGAATTCCTCACCGCGCGTTGGGCGCTGTTCACGCGCGTTCGCGGCCGCACGATCCGCCTCCGCAATCACCACGAGCCGTGGGCGCTCTACACGGCCGAACTGGTGCGGCTGGATGACACCCTGCTCGCCGCGGCCGGCTTCCCGGGACTGGCCCCGCAACCGCCGGATTCGGTGCTTTACTCACCGGGCGTCACGACGCGATTCGGTCTGGCTGAGTGAGCCGCGACCGGCCACCCGCCCGTCGTGCGAGTGGCTGGGAGTCGGCCGGAAAGCTGGGGCTTCCGGCCGCCGGAGGCGTATTCTGGGCGCATGTGCAACTTCCGTCGAGGGGGAAAATCATGATCCGTGTGTGGCAGCGCTGGGCGCCGGCCGCCGTCGCTGCGGTCGTCGTCACCGCCGGTGCGCTCTCCATTCCACTGCAAGCAGGGGCCGCCGTCGATTTACCGGACAAGACCCCACACGAGGTCATGACGATGGTCGGCGAGAGCACCGTTCGCTCCCTGTCCGGCACGGTCGAGCAGACCTCCAACCTGGGCCTGCCCGACCTCTCCGCCGGTGGTTCGCACGCCATAGAAGGCGCGGCATCCGCGCTCGAGTTGCTCACCGGATCCCACACCCTACGTGTCTTCGTCGACGGCCCCGACAAGTCCCGCGTGCAGGTTCTGGACGGGCTGGCCGAGCGCGACATGATCCGCAACGGCAGCGATGTCTGGTTCTGGGATTTCAGGAAGAACACGGCAACCCACCTTGCGGTCCCAGAGAACGACACGAGCGACCTGGTCAAGCCGGACGACGCCCGGACGCCGGGCACACTGGCTCAACACTTCCTTGATGCCGTCGATACCAGCACCACGGTGACCGTAGACAAAGACACCCAGGTAGCCGGACGCTCGGCCTATGATCTCGTCCTCACCCCGCGCAGCAAAGACACCCTGGTTGGCTCGGTGTCGATCGCGGTCGACTCGGAAACCGGACTCCCGCTGCGTGTGCAGGTCACGGCCCGCGGCGAGACCGAGCCGGCCTTCCAAGTGGAGTTCACGAAGCTGAACCTGCAGACGCCCAACGCCGACCTCTTCAGCTTCGAGCCGCCGCCAGGCGCCACGGTGAAGGAACAGGCGCTGCCGGAGCGGGCTGCCAAGGACGATCATCAGCCAGGCAACGACGCGAGCGCGCGCGACTTCCCTGGCGACGTCAGCGGGACCGGCTGGGACTCGGTGATCGAGCTGCCGGCCGGCACAGCCTCCGATGAACTCACGAGCTCACCGCTCTTCGCCCAGGTCACGGAGGCCGTGGACGGAGGTCGGGTGCTGTCCACAACGCTGATGAACGTACTCATCACCGGCGACGGGCGTATTTTCGCCGGGTCGGTTCCCCTCGAGCGGCTGCAGTCGGCAGCCACCGATGGGTGATCCGGGGAACCCCGCCACCGACCTGGCAATCGAGACCCGGGGGCTGACCAAGCGGTTCGGCCACCAGACCGCCGTCAACGAGGTCGGCCTCGCCGTGCCGCGCGGCTCCGTGTTCGGATTTCTGGGCCCGAACGGCTCGGGCAAGACCACCACGATCCGGGTGGCGCTCGGCCTGGCCGCGGCCACCAGCGGGCAGGTGCGTGTGCTCGGTCAGGAGATGCCCCGGCGGCTGAAGGCTGTGCTGCCGCGGGTCGGGGCGCTGGTCGAGGGGCCGGGGTTCTACCCGTTCCTCTCCGGCGCGGCTAACCTGCACCGTCTCGATTCCGCCGACCGCTACGCACCGTCGGCGACCCGGCGCGCGCGAGTCTCCGAGGCACTCGAGCGGGTCGGTCTCGGGCACGCGGCCGGCAAGAAGGTGGGGGCCTACTCGTTGGGGATGAAGCAGCGGCTCGGTCTCGCGAACGCCCTGCTCGTCCCGCGCGAGCTGCTGGTGCTCGACGAGCCGACGAACGGGCTGGACCCGCAGGGCACCCGTGAGGTGCGTAACCTCGTTCGGTCGCTCGCGGCCGAAGGAACGACGATCTTCGTCTCCAGCCACCTGCTGGCGGAGGTGGAGCAGATGTGCACGCACGTTGCGGTGATGAGCGTGGGCAGCCTGGTCGCCCAGGGCACACTCGACGAGTTGCGCCGGGCCGGGCAGGCGACCGTTCTGGTGCACACGCCCGACGTGGAAGCGGCCGCCCGCGTGTTCGCGCGGCTGGGCCTCGCGCCGGAGCAGGCCGCCGACGGCGGTTCGGTGCGTGCCCCGCTCGCCGCTCGGACGGAAGCGCCGGCGCCGGAAGCGATCGTGGCGGCGCTCGTCGCGGCCGACGTGCGAGTGCGCGGGTTCCACGTCGACGAAGCGAGCCTCGAGGACCGCTTCGTCGCGCTCACGGGGGAGGGATTCGACATTGCCCAGTGACGAAAAACTGCCCGGTGACGAAAAACTGCCCGGTGACGGGACACTGCCCGGTGCCTCCATGGCCACGGCTGAGTCAACCGCCCCGACCGTGGGCATCCGGCTCGCCGGCCCGTCCGCCGGCGCGGCACTGCTCGCCTCAGAACTTGCGGTGCTGTTCCGCCGCCGTCGCACGTGGGCGATGCTGCTCGCGCTTGCGGCCATCCCGGTGCTGATCGCCGTGGCGGTTCGGCTGTCGTCCGCCTCCCCTGAGCCGGGGCGGGGACCGCCGTTTCTCGATCGGGTCACCCAGAACGGCCTCTTTGTGGGGATCACCGCGCTGGTGGTCTCGATCCCGTTGTTCCTGCCGTTGACCGTCGGCGTCGTCGCCGGCGACGCCATCGCCGGCGAGGCCAACCTCGGCACGCTGCGCTACCTGCTGGTGGCGCCGGCCGGGCGGGTGCGCCTGCTGCTCGTCAAATACGCCGGGGCCGCTGCCTTCTGCCTGGCTGCAACCCTCACCGTCGTCGCGACCGGTGCGGCCATCGGGGCCGCCCTGTTCCCGGTTGGACCGGTCACCCTGTTGTCCGGAGACATCTCCGAGCTTCTAGCCGGTGCGACCTCGACCGGATCACCAAGGAGCGCAGCGTCAAGGTCAATGCGATCTTCGGGGCCCAGAAGGGCAACTATCGGATCAATGCGCTCAGTGTGACTGTGAACCGCGACGGCGGCCTCCACGCCTACGCTAACGGTGGCATCCAGGCCTACGCCAACGGCGGTGTCCGTGAGGGTATGTACAAGGGCCGTTCGGCCA